>DATAIN010000001.1:0-2416 GCA_036262635.1 Gemmatimonadaceae bacterium
GGATCGACGTAGAGCGCCTCGGGGCCCGGATCGAGCGCGCGCTCGGCTGGATCCATGATGTGCAGCACGACCAGCTGATGCCCGCCGGCACGCAGCGCGCGCGCCGCGCGCGCGGTCTCCTCCGGGTCGAGGAGGAGATCGGAGAGGAGGACGATCATCCCGCGCCGGCCGACGGCGTGCGCCGCGCGCGCGAGCGCGGCCGCGCCACCGGAGGCGCCGCCCCCGTCCGCGCTGCCTAACGCGGCGACGAGCCGGCGCCAGTGACCTTCGCGGGCCCGCGGCGGAACGGCGGTCCGGATGACGTCGTCGAAGCGCAGCAGGCCGACCGCGTCGCGCTGGCGGATGAAGAGGAGCGCGATCGCCGCGGCGAGACGCTCGGAGTAGGCGAGCTTGTCGAGCCGCCGCTCGCTGCCGGTCCAGCGCATCGACCGGCTGACGTCGAGGACGATCGTCGCGCGAAGGTTGGTCTCTTCCTCGAAGCGCTTGACGACGAGGCGGTCGCTCCGTGCCGCGACCTTCCAGTCGAGGTAGCGCAGCTCGTCGCCCGGGTGATACTCGCGGTGCTCCGCGAACTCGGCCGCGCCCCCCTTCCGCGGGGAGCGATGGAGCCCGCTCATGAACCCTTCGACGATCCAGCGCGCCGTCAGCTCGATGTGGCCGAGCGACGCGATGAGGGTCGGATCGAGGAGGTCGGGGCGAGTCATCGAGGAAAAGGTATCGCCGGTCACCGGGAGGCGGGATTCGTCCTGTGTCAGCTGTCTCCCGGCAGGGACAACGACTCCTTTCGCGACAGCGGCAAACAGGCGGAAAGGGTTGCGAAACAACGACTTGGACGTCCTATCACAAAGGGCATGTGCCCTGCCCCCCAGTCGAGTCGATCACCCATTCAGGGGATGAACGATGCGTAGCCCAATCTGGAATCTGGCGCTCGTCACGGTGCTCACCGCGTGCGCCACGACCGTGCAGCAGGGCGATCCGGCGCCGCCGCCGATGCCCGCGAAGACCTTCGAGCCGAAGATCGACCTCTGGTCGTCGGGCGGCTCGATCGTGCACCACGGCGAGGACGTTCGCGTGCGGTTCCGGACGACGGACGACGGCTACGTCGTCATCGCGCGAATCGACACCGACGGCCGGCTCGAGGTGCTCTACCCGCGGCGCCCGGTGGAGAGCGAGTACGCCTCCGCGAACACGACCTACGACGTGCGTCGCGGTGGCGACCGCGCGTTCACGGTCGACGACGATCCGGGGGTCGGCTACATCTTCGCGATCGTCAGCCCGACGTCGCTCGGCCTGATGCGCTACTCGCGGAGCTTCGAGTGGGACTACCGCGCGTTCGGGAGCGTGCGGGGCGACCCCTTCGTCGCGATGCATCGCTTCGCCGAGCAGCTCGTGCGTGATCCGGACGACTACTACTCGATGGACTACGTCGAGTACAACGTCGAGCGCCGGTACGCGTATCCGCGCTTCGTCTGCTATGACTGTCATCGTGGGCGCCCGTCGTGGGACGTCTACGATCACTCGTGCGTGCGCTATCGCGTCGTGGTCTACGATGATCCCGACTACTATCCGTATCGTCACGGCGGGCGGCGCGTGGTGTACTCGCGGCCGCGCTACGAGTTCAAGGACGTCGTCATCGCGGCGGGTGGAAAGAGCGACCGCGGGACGATCGAGTATCGCAAGCGCGGCGACACGGGCGTGACCGATCGCCGCCGTCCCGGCGACCCGGGCACCGACCCGAACGTCCGGCCGCCTAACGTCGGCAACGGTCGCGGCAACGACGGCGCGACGCGTCCCGGCGACGACAGCAACGGTCGCGGCAACCGCGATCAGGACGCCGACCGCCGGCGCGGCAATGGCGGCGGCACCACGCCGACGAACGACCGCGGCGGGCGGATCCGTCCCCCGGTGACCGACACGACGCGCGTCGGAAACGGGAACGGGAACGGCGGCAACGGCAACAACGGGAACGGCGGGAACGGCGGGAACGGGAACAACGGAAACGGCAATGGCCGCGACCGATACAATCCGCCCGTCGTGGGTGGCGGGAACGGCAACGGCGGCAACCAGAACTGCGGCAGTGGCGGGGGGAACTGCGGCAATGGGAACGGCAACGGTGGCGGCAACGGCACCGGGAACGAGGGCAACGGCCAGGGCCCGGGCAACAACAACGGTGGTGGCAACGGCAATGGTGGCGGGAACGGGAACGGTGGCAACGGGAACAACGGCAACGGCAACGGGAACGGCGGGTCGACGTCGAACCAGCCGCGCCAGGATCACCAGCCCCGCGGGTGGGGTGGAGATCGCCCGGTGCCCGCGACGCAGCCGACCGAGCCGCGCGACCAGCCGCGCGACGAGCAGCCCATCGCTCAACCGCGCCAGGAGCCGCGCAGTGAGCCACGCTCGGAGCCACGCAGCG
>DATAIN010000002.1:0-6008 GCA_036262635.1 Gemmatimonadaceae bacterium
CGAGGAGCTGATCGACCTTCACCACGTCGCCTTCCTTCGCGACGCGGCGCGTCAGGCGGCCGGCCTTCGGCGCGGGAACTTCGACGGTGATCTTGTCCGTCTCGAGCTCGACGAGCGTCTCGCCCGCGGCGACGGCGTCGCCATCCTTCTTCAACCACCGCGCGATCGTCGCCTCGACGATCGATTCGCCGAGCGGCGGAACCTTGAACGAGATCATTACCGTTGCCGGTGCGTAACGCGTTGTCGTCGAGCGCCATGGCTGGCTTTCGCCAGCGGCGGCGCATAGCATTCGGGCTCGCCAGCCCAATATAACGAGACCACCACGTGCGAGCGCTCACCATCTCGGCCCACGGGGGCCTGGAGCAGCTCGAGTACCGCACCGACGTGCCGGTGCCCGAGCTCCGCACGCCCACCGATGTCCGCGTGCGCCTGCGCGCCGCCGCGCTCAATCACCTCGATCTCTTCGTAGTCCGCGGGATGCCGGGTGTCACCATCACTCCCGGCTGGGTGATGGGCGCCGACGGCACCGGCGATGTCGAGTCGGTGGGGAGCGCCGTACGCGACGTCGCGCCGGGAGACCGGGTGATCATCAATCCGGGGATCAGCGATCGCAGCTGCGAGTTCTGCCTCGCCGGGGAGCAGTCGCTGTGCGTCCGCTTCGGGCTGCTCGGCGAGCATCTGCCCGGAACGCTGGCCGAGTACGTCGTCGTCCCCGCGACGAACGTGAGGCGCATCGCGGCCGACGTGCCTGACGACGTCGCCGCCGCCTTCACCCTCGCCACGCTCACCGCGTGGCGCATGGTCGTGACGCGGGCGCAGGTGCGACCCGGCGAGAACGTGCTGATCCAGGGAATCGGCGGCGGCGTCGCGCTCGCCGCGCTGCAGATCTGCAAGTCGGTGGGCGCGCGCGTCTGGGTAACGTCGCGCAGCGAGGAGAAGCTCGAGCGCGCCCGCGCGCTCGGCGCCGACGAGACGATCATTGCCGCGAGCGACGTGGCACGCGAGGTTCGCGCGCGGACGAACAAGCGCGGCGTGGACGTCGTCGTCGACAGCGTCGGGAAGGCGACGTGGACGCAATCGCTCGGCGCGCTCGCCAGGGGCGGACGGCTCGTCACCTGCGGCGCGACGTCCGGCCCGATGGTGGAGACGGACGCGCGCCGGCTCTTCTGGAGCCAGTGGTCGATTCTCGGCTCGACGATGGGCAACGACGCGGAGTTCGACGCGATCGCCGCCGAGCTCGCGGCGGGACGACTCCATCCGCCGATCGACCGCGTATTTCCGCTCGCCGAGGGACGACGCGCCTTCGAGCGGCTCGACGACGCGACGCAGTTCGGCAAGCTCGTCGTCACCATCTGAACGCTTCACGACGGATCATGCTCCGCTTCCAGCTGCTCACGCGCTACTCCGACTACGATACGAAGGGCCACGTCAACAACGCGGTGTATCTGACCTACTTCGAGTGGGCGCGCGTGCAGGCGTGGACCTCGTACATGGTGCCGAACGCGGGACTCTCGGGGCCCGACGTCGCCGATCCGCCACTCATCGTCGCCGAAGCGCGGGTGAAGTACCTGAGCCCGGCCAACATCGGCGTCCCGCTCGAGATCGAGATCGCGGTGAAGGAGATCCGGACGAAGGGATTCTCCTTCGGCTATCGCATCGTCGACGCGCGTGACGAGCGGCTGATCGCTGAAGGAGAGACGGTGCAGGTGGCGTACGATTACGAGGCCGGGCGGACGATGGAGATTCCGCCGGCGATGCGGAAAGCGCTGGAGGCGATGTGACGCAGGAGGAGCGAGCGCAGTTTACGGAGGAAGAGCAGCGCACGCTTCGCGAGACGGTGGCGGCGGGACGGGATCCGATCTGTCCTCGCTGCGGGGTGAAGATGACCACGCGTCCGGTCGGTGGCGGCTCCTTCGGGCTCGGCTACGCGCGCAAGCGCGAGTGGCTGATCTGCCCGCGCTGCCGGCGAAGCGCGATCTTCGACGTGCGGCGCGGGACCCGGACCTGAACGCCACGAGCGCGCGAGCATCCGCCCGCGCCCCAGACTCACCCGTAGCGGCCGTCGCATGCGCTTCATCAGTCTGACGCTCCTCACCGTCGTCGCCGCGTCGTCCGCGACCGCGCAGATCACCGAGACACCCGTCACCTTCGACAGTGCCGGCCGCGTCCCGGCGATCACGCAGGCGCTCGCCGAGCGGCTGCATCTCGCGCCGCCGGCGTGGCCCGTGCTCGGCAGCTTCGTCAACGCGCGGCTCTATTCGCGGAGCGACAGCGGGTTCACCCTCGTCGTCGCGCGCAGCAACGGCTCCTTCGACCGTTATGCGTTGAACGCCGCGGAGGCGGAGAGCCTGCGCGGGCTGATCCGGACGGCGATCGCGAGCGGCCGGCGCGCGGGGCTCGGCGAGCAGACCATCGCTTTCTCCGATCCGGCGGGGAACGCCTTCGTCCGCAACCAGGCACTGCTCGGGATACTCATCTACGGTCCCGCGGCGGCGACGCTGGTCGGCTCGTCGTCGAGAGACGGATCGGCCGCGGCGGCGACGGAGCTGCTCGTCTCCGGCGGGACGTTCTTCGCGGCGCTGGCGCGGCGGAGCGCATCGCCCCCGGTGACGACCGCGCAGAACATCCTCGCGACGCACGCGGCGACGCGGGGTGCCGCGCTCGGTCTCGCCCTCGCCACGGCGGGAAACGCGAGCCAGGCGGAGACGGTAGCGGGATCGATCCTGCTCGGCTCGGTCGGCGGGACGATCGTGGGGCTCGCGGCGGGAAAGCGGATGTCGGACGGCGAGGCCGCGTCGGCGGGGCTGGGCGCCGACCTCGCGGCGTTGACCTCGCTCGGCGTGATGGGCGCGTCGGGTGTCTTCTACCACAACAACGGAGCGACGACGCGCGGGGCGATGCTCGGCGCCTCGGCGGCGCTGGTCGGCGGATACTTCGTCGGCCCGCAGTACGCGTGGCGCGCGCGCTATACGGTGACGGCGGGAGACGTGCGCGCGCTCTCGACGACGGCGCTGCTCGGCGCGGCGGTCGCGGCGACACCATTCATCGACGACAAGCCGCACGACGAGCGCGTCATCTACGGCGCGCTCACCGCCGGCTTGCTCGGCGGCGCGGTGTTCGGCGACCGGGTGCTCGTGCGCCCGCGCGATCACACGCGCTCGGAGGGAACGCTGCTCTGGACCGGCGCGAGCGCGGGCGCACTGGTCGGAGCGGGAGTGGCCGCCGCGGGGGACGCGGGGGCGCGGACGACCTGGATGATCGGGACGACGGGCGCGCTGCTCGGCGTGCTCGCGACGGAGGCGGTGCTGCGTCCCGCGCCGGGAGGACACGGGATCTTCAGCGGAGAGGACGCGCGCACCGGTCGTGTGTCCTCCGTCACCGGCGCCCGGACGAGCCGAGTGGACGTGAAGATCGACCCGATCGGGGCCGCCTTCGCGGCGAGGGCGCGACACGGTACATTCAGCGTCATGCGTGTCTCCTTCTAGACACGCATTGGCCTCCCGCGGACCGGCCGGTCACGGAGAGGAGCGTCCGAGCCAGACATTCGAATGAAAAAGCTGCTCTTCGCCTTCGCGCTCGCCTTCGCGACGCGCGCGAGCGCGCAGGTGGTCGAGACTCCCGAGCCCTTCGACAGCACGGGCCGGGTCACCGTCGTCACTCCCTCGATCGCCGCGCGGCTCCAGCTCTCCCCGCCCGCCTGGCGCATCACCGGCGATTACAGCGGCGCCCGGCTCTTCGCGTTAGGCGACCAGGGCTACGTCATCGTCGTCGAGCGGCGCGACGGGGGCATCGAGCGGTACGCGATCACCCGCGCCGACCGCGACTACCTCCGCGCGCGGACGTCGACGCTGCCCCCCGGACTCCTCGAGGACCAGCTCGGGCGCGTCGGCACGGGGCTGGGCGAGGTGAAGCAGCAGCTCGTCACCGCGGCGCGCACCGACGCCTTCGTCTTCAATCAGGGCGCGCTCGCGGCGCTGGTCTACGGGCCGGCGTTCGCGTACGCACTCTCGAACGAGACCCCGGGGCGCATCGCCGCCTACGTGCTCGGCGCGGGCGGGACGTTCTATGCGGCGACGCAGGTGGCGCGCACGCGGACGATCACCCCGCAGCAGAACTTCCTCGCCACGCACGCGGCGCTGCACGGCGCGGCCGCGGGGCTCGGCATCGCCTACGCGGCGAAGGGGAACAGCAACGTGCAGGGCGCATCGGCGTTCGTGGGTGGGGTGGGCGGATCGCTGCTCGGGCTCGGGGTCCGAGGGCTGCGCGACTCGGACGTCGCGGGCGCGACCTTCGGCGCCGACGCGATGTTGCTCACGAGCTATCTGCTGACGCGTGCCGGCCGCGAGCGCTCGGAGGATTTCCCGACGCGCGGGGAGGCGATCGTGCTCGCGGCGAGCACCGTCGCGGGCTATCCGCTCGGACTGCAGCTGGCGCGGGGGGCGGACTACAACGTGACGACGGGCGACGTCGGCGCGCTCTGGACGACGGGTCTCGTCGGGGCGCTGGCCGCGGGGACGATCGCGCACGGGGTCGTCCGCAACGGGAACCTGACGCCGGGGACGAGCCGCTATCGCGACCGCCATCAGGTGGCGGTGAACTCGGCGGCGGCGGGCGGCTTCATCGCCGGCGCGGTGGCGGGGGACCTGCTGCTCGCGCGGCGGTTCGACCACACGACCTACGAGGCGGGGATCCTCGCCGCCGCGGCGGGCGGAGGTGCGCTGATGGGCGCCGGCGCCTACTCGCTGATCCGTCCCTCGCGGCCGAGCGGCTCGGTGGGGCCGTACGTCGCGGCGACGGTGGGCGCGGTCGGCGGCATGGCGATCGCAGAGGCGTTCATGCCGCCGCGCAACGACGCGGGGCGCCAGAGCGCGGCGACGGTGCGCGTCGATCCGCTGGGGCTCGCCCTGGCCGCGGCGCGGACGCCGGGACAGCATTCCGTGGTGCAGATCTCCTTCTGAGCTCCCACGCCTAACGGTCGGGTCGATGGACTACATGCAGCGGTTGCAGGGCAGCTTCGCGCAGGTGTTCGGCCAGCTGCTGCCGGCGCTGCTCAGCGCGCTCATCATGCTCTTCGCCGGCTACCTGCTGGCGAAGGTGATCGAGCGGTTGACGCTCCGCTTCCTGCGCCGCATCCGCCTGAACACGATGCTCGAGCGCGGCGGGGTGATGGACGCCGTCGAGCGGACGGGCTCGCAGATCGACGCGACGCGGGTGGTCGCGGCGCTGATCTTCTGGCTGATCATGTTCGCGGTGATCCTCTTCGCGGCGAGCGTGCTCGGCTTCGAGGAGCTGACCAACGTCTTCGAGGAGCTGGTCGGCTACATCCCGAGCGTGATCGCCGCGGTGGTGATCCTCCTCCTCGGGATCGTCCTCGGCGGCTTCGTCGGCGGGTTGATCGCGACGTCGGCGGGCGCGGTGCACGGCGGGACCGCGCTGTCGCGGATCGGCCGCGCCGGGGTGATCATGCTCTCCGTCTTCATGGCGCTGCAGGTCCTCGGCATCGCGACGGAGATCGTGACGACCGCGTTCGCGATCCTCTTCGGCGCGGTGGCGCTGGCAGGGGCGCTCGCCTTCGGGCTGGGGAACCGCGAGCTGGCCGGTGAGATCACGCGCGAGTGGTACAACCGCTACCGCGCCGAGCGCGAGGCGCACGAGCGGGCGACGGAGCAGGCGCATCTCGCGGAAGAGATCGAGGACCACGACCCGCTGACCACCGACGAGCGCCCGACGGAGCGCCGGCGTTAGGCGCGCTGATCGCCGCGGTCCGCCTTGCTGTTGCTCGGCGATGTTCACAGGAGCCATGGAGGGCGGGGAGGGGGTTTTTGGAGCTCTCGCTCGTCACAACCCCTCGCCGCCCTGCACGGCTTCTGTTACATCGAGCCAAGGCCTGGACGACCCCTCGGCGAAGGCTCGCGAACACCTCCAAAAGCCTGTTTGTAAGTCCTTTCCAATCAACGGGTTGGGAGGTGGGCGCGCGGTTGCGTTTCGCCCTCTTTTCGGCTAGATTT
>DATAIN010000003.1:0-3131 GCA_036262635.1 Gemmatimonadaceae bacterium
GACTCCCACCTCGTAGGCGCTGCTCTCCCCGAGCTCGACGATCTTCGTCGCGATCTCTCCCTGCGCCTTCTTCACGACCTCCTCGATCCGCCCCGGATGGATGCGTCCATCAGTAACGAGCTTCTCGAGGGCGAGCCGCGCGATTTCGCGGCGGATCGGATCGAACGAGCTCACGACGACGGTGTCAGGGGTGTCGTCGATGATCACGTCCACCCCGGTCGCGAGCTCGAAGGCGCGGATGTTCCGCCCCTCCCGGCCGATGATGCGCCCCTTCATCTCGTCGTTGGGAAGGGAGACCGCCGAGACGGTGCTCTCCGCGGTGTGCTCGGCGGCGATCCGCTGGATGGCGAGGGCGACGATCTTCTTCGCCTCACGGTCGGCGTTCCGGCGAGCGGCCTCGCGGATCTCGCGGATCTTGTTGGCCGCGTCCGCCTGCGCTTCCTCCTCCATCCGCCGGAAGAGCTCCTGCTTGGCGTCCTGGGCGGACATCCCCGCGAGCTGCTCGAGCCGGTGCTTCTGCTCCGAGATCAGCCGCTCCAACTCCTGCTCGCGGTCGCTGCTGGCCCGCTCGCGCTTCGAGATCTCGCTGGCGCGGCGGTTGATCTCACGGTCGCGCTGCTCGACGACGTCGAGCTTGCGGTCGAGGACACTCTCCTTTTCCTGGAGTCGCTTCTCCTCCGCATCGATCTCGACCCGTCGGCCGCGGGCATCCTGCTCGAAGCTCTCGCGGAGGCGCATGACTTCTTCCTTCCCCGCGATCACGGCGCTCTTGCGCGCCGACTCCGCTTCGCGCTCCGCCTCGCCGACGATCCGCTTGGCGGTCTCTTCGGCGGTCGCCTTCGCCTGTGCCTGACGCGCTATCTCGGCCTTCGCTCCCGTGCTGCGACCCAAAAAGAAAGACGCCGCGGCGGCCACTATCGTGAGGGTGCCAAGCGCGGCGATCAGCAGCGATTCGGTCATGGCTCGATCTATATCTCCAGCACGCCGGGAGGGCGCGCGTCGGTGGAAGGTGGGTCTCGCAGCTCCCGCGCGCCTCTTGAGACGGCGCCGCGATGCGAGGGCCTAACTGCAACCCCGGCTTGGAGCTACGACCCACGCGCTCAAGCTACGTGGTCGGGTCGCGGTTGGCTAGACCGTCTCCCGCTTCGTCGGCGGAAGCAGCCGCCGGATCTCCTCGGAGAGCGACTGCATGTCGCTCGCCAGAGCAAGTCCCTCCTCTCGGGCGTGAAAGAGCTCGTCGGTGATCTTCATGGCCGCGAGGATCGCCGCCTTGTGCGTCTCGATCACCGTCCCGCTCTCGAGCACCGAGCGGATCGTGCGATCGACGTACTCCGCCACGGACCGCGTGAACTCGGCGGACCACTCCGTCCGGATCGGATACTCCTCACCGACGATGCTGACCCGGACGGACCGCTTCGCGCTCACTTCTCCGCCCCCTTCGATCCCTGCTGCCGGACGAAGCGCACCCGCTCGAGCAGCTGGCGTGTTCGGGCAGTCGCCGCGTCGAGGCGCTTCCTGAGGTCCGCGTTCTCGCGAGTCAGCGCGACGACGTCGGTCGGCTCGCCCCCGGCAATGTCCTCGAGCTCCTTCACGCGTGACTCGGCGGCAAGGGCGCGACGACGGAAGCTGGCGAGCTCGTCCTCGAGATGATGCACCAGCGAGGCGAGCTCGCGGAAGGCGACGACTTCAGGCCGTTCGTTGTCTGATTCCGAGCTCATGCTCCAACATCTTGAGAAGTTTTTCCCGCCGGCCGTCCACTTCCTTGTCGCGTAGAGTGCGCTCCGGGTGCCGCAAGGTCAACCGCCAGGCGAGCGAGCGCATGCCCTGCTCCACCCCCTTCCCGCGGTACTCGTCGAAGAGAACGATGCGCTCGAGGAGCTCGCCCGCCCCGCGGCGCAGGAGCTCCTCCACCACCGCGGCCGACGCGTCGTCCGGCACGAGGAGCGCGAGGTCGAACTCCACCGCGGGGGTGGTCGGGATCGGGCGGTACGACGGATGCTTTCGCTGGTCCGCGCCCGCCGGCTTCGCGTAAGCGTTTCGGCCCGGGGGCGCGACGCGCTCCGAGGAGATCGCGCCGAGGGAGATCTCGAGACCGAACGCCGGCGCCGCCCAGACCGGCGCGTCGAGCGCGACCCGAGAGACGACGCCGATGCCGCGCCCATCGACGAGAATGCTCCAGAGCGCATTTCCGTTCGCTGGCGCGAGCTCGAGCCGTCCTTCCGGCCGCACGATTCGCACGATGCGCTCGGCGAGCGCCTTCGCGTCCCATTCGTCGAACGCGGGGGGCTTGCTCTCCGTGAAGTGCGGCGGACGACGCGCCCCCATGACGAGCGCGGCGACGTGCAGCTCCTCGCCGGGCAGCGCATCCTTGCTGGCTGAGAAGACGGTGCCGATCTCGAAGATCCGCACGTCACCCTGCATGCGCGTCAGGTTGTACTCGGCGCGCCGGGCGAGGGTGTCGATGAGCTCGCGGCGGAGGAACGCCTCGTTCTCCGCGATCGGATTGAGGAGGCGGACGAACGACGCGCTCTCCCCTCCGCGCGCGAAGGGGATGGGGCGCACCTCGTACAACCCGGCGGCGACGAGCTCATCGCGAAGCGTCGCGGCCAGCGCCCAGTGCGGCGCGTTCGGCACCGCCGAGGGGCGAGCGGCGCGGAGATCGTCGGGGAAGCTGTCGTAGCCGACGAGCCGCGCGACTTCTTCCACGAGATCGATCTCGTCGACCACGTCACCACGCCAGGAGGGTGGATGCACCGCCAGCTCCTCGTCCCCGGCGAGCATCTCGGTGCCGGGCGTCGGAGTGACGGTGAATCCGATGGCGCCGAGCAGCCGCTTGATGTCCGCGGCCGCGACGGGCTCGCCGAGCACCCGGCGCACCCGTGCGACGCGGAGCGTGACGGGCGCGATCTCCTTCGGCTGCGGGCGGATGTCGATCGGCGCGCCGTCGATCCGTCCGCCGGCGAGAGCGACGATGAGCGACGCGACGCGGCGAAGCGCCGCCGGCGGGAGCTCCGGGTCGATGCTGCGCTCGAAGCGGTAGCTCGCGTCGGTGGACAGTCCGAGCGCACGGCGCGCGGCGCGGGTGCGCCGCGGGTCGAAGATCGCCACCTCGACGAACAGGTCGGTCGTCG
>DATAIN010000004.1:0-1696 GCA_036262635.1 Gemmatimonadaceae bacterium
CGAGTCCGAGTGGTACAACTTCGGCGCGCTGAATTTTCCCGCCGATCATCCGGCGATGGATCTCCATGACACGTTGTACGTCGGCGACGGCGCGCTGCTGCGCACGCACACGTCGCCGGTGCAGGTGCGCACCCTTCAGCGGTGGGCGCCGCCGGTGCGCGTGCTGGTGCCGGGGAACGTCTACCGCCGTGACTTCTTCGATCCGTCGCACGCCCCGATGTTCTCGCAGGTGGAGGGGCTGGCGATCGACGAAGGGGTCAGCTTCGTCGACCTCAAGGCGACGCTCACGCACTTCGCGAAGAAGTTCTTCGGCGCCGCGCGCACTCGCTTCCGCCCGAGCTTCTTCCCGTTCACGGAGCCGTCGGCGGAGATGGACGTCGAGTGCCGGCTCTGCGGCGGCGCCGGCTGTCCGGCGTGCAAGGGAACCGGCTGGATGGAGATCCTCGGCTCGGGGATGGTGCATCCACGCGTGCTCGAGGCGGCGGGGGTCGATTCCGAGAAGTACACCGGCTGGGCGTTCGGGATGGGACCGGGGCGCATCGCGCTCCAGCGTTACAACATCCCCGACATTCGCATCCTCTACGATTCCGACGTGCGCTTCCTGGATCAGATCGCCCGATGAACGTCTCGCACGAATGGCTCCGCGCGCTCGTCCCGCACGGGCTCACGCCGGCGCAGGTGCGTGATCTTCTCACCTCGCGGGTCGCGACGGTGGAGGAGATGATCTCGCTGCGCGAGGATCTCGCGCCCATCGTCATCGGACGCGTGGTCGAGGCGGCGCGCCATCCCGATTCCGACCACCTCTGGGTGACGAAGGTCGACGCCGGTGGCGCCGAGCCGCTCGACGTCGTCTGTGGCGCGCCTAACGTTCGGGCGGGAGCGCTCTATCCCTTCGCGCCCACCGGCACGACCATGCCCGGCGGGCTGAAGATCGAGAAGCGGAAGATCCGCGGGCAGTGGTCCAACGGGATGCTCTGCTCGGCGCGCGAGCTCGGCCTCGGCGACAATCACGAAGGCATCCTCGAGCTCAGCGTGGATGCGCGCCCGGGAAGTCCGTTCCTCGCCGCGGTTTCCGCGGGTGATACCCGCCTGGTGATCGACGTCCTCCCGAATCGCCCGGACCTGCTCTCGCATCTCGGCGTCGCGCGCGAGCTCGCGGCGGCCATCGGCAAGACCGCCACCTTGCCGCCGATCCAGAACGCGCCGGCCGACATCCCGACGGCGGCGTCCGTCGCCGCGAGCGGGCGCACCGGCGGCATCGCCGTGCGCGTCGAAGATCCGGCGCTCGCGCCTCGCTACATGGGTGCCGTCGTCCGCGGCGTGAAGGTCGGGCCGAGCCCCGAGTGGCTGGTCGCCCGCCTGCAGGCGGTGGGCGTCCGATCGATCAACAACGTTGTCGATGCGACGAACTTCGTCCTCCACGAGATGGGACAGCCCACCCACGCGTTCGACCTGGCGAAGTTGGGTGGAGGCGAGGTCGTCGTCCGGACGGCGCGAAAGGACGAGAGACTCGTGACCCTCGATGGCAGCTCGCGAGCGCTCGACGACCGCATCACCGTGATCGCCGACGCCTCGCGACCGCAGGCGGTCGCCGGCGTGATGGGTGGCCGCGAAAGCGAAGTGACCGAGTCGACCACCGACCTGTTCGTCGAGGTGGCGATCTTCGACCCGCGGCGCACTCGCGCCGCGCGTCGAG
>DATAIN010000005.1:0-7354 GCA_036262635.1 Gemmatimonadaceae bacterium
CGGCCTCGAGTCGTTCCTCTCGACGATCAACCCGGCGGACGTCGTCCGCGTCGACGTGCTGCGCGACGCCAGCTCGGCCGCGATCTACGGACCCTCGGGCGCGAACGGGGTCCTGCTCATCACGCTCCGCCATCGCCGACGTTAGGCACGGCCGGGCGGATCCGCCTCAGCGCGGCTCCGCCCAGCCGCCGGGGACGAGCGTCGCCGCCTCCGCGGGGCCCCACGTCTTCGGCTCGTAGACGATGGGCGCCCCCGCGTCGAGCACGGGGTTCACGATTCGCCACGCTTCCTCGACGTAGTCCTCGCGCGCGAAGCGGAAGGTCTCGCCGCGCATCGCGTCGCTCAGCAGCTCGGCGTAGGCGTCGGTCTCGGCGCCGTCGTGCTCGTGGCTCGCCATCAGCTCGAGCGGATGTCCTTCCTCGCGCCCCGGCTCGCGCACCGTCGCGCCGAGCCCGATCTGGAACTCGGGGCCGAGCTGGAAGCGCAGGTGGTTCGAGACGAGCGGGACGCCGGCGATCGGCGGCGGGCGGCGGAGCTTGACCACCACTTCGGTCCGCGCGACCGGCATCCGTTTCCCGGCGCGGATGAAGAAGGGCACCCCCGACCAGCGCCACGAGTCCACCCCGAGCTCGAGGGCGACGAAGGTCTCCGTCGTCGATCCCGGCGCGACGCCCT
Source organism: Gemmatimonadaceae bacterium (assembly GCA_036262635.1). Taxonomy (GTDB): domain Bacteria; phylum Gemmatimonadota; class Gemmatimonadetes; order Gemmatimonadales; family Gemmatimonadaceae; genus JABFXC01. Next base: position 676 of record DATAIN010000005.1, read on the forward strand.
GCTCGTCGAGGTAGCCGCGGAACTGCCCGCGCACGACGCGCTCCGGCGACAGCGGGCGGATCGCCTTGAGCACCCGGACCTTCTCGTCACGCAGCGTCTCCGTGTCGTGGCTGCGCGGGGGCGGCTCCATCGCGATGTTCGAGAGCACCTGCAGCAGGTGGTTCTGCACGACGTCGCGGATCGCTCCCGTCTGGTCGTAGAACGCCCCGCGTCCCTCGATGCCTAACGTCTCGGCCATCGTGATCTGGACGTTCTCGACGTAGTTGCGGTTCCAGATCGGCTCGAGGAAGGTGTTGGCGAAGCGGAAGAAGACGAGGTTCTGCACCGCCTCCTTCCCGAGGTAGTGGTCGATCCGGAAGATCGACCGCTCGTCGAAGCAGCGGTGGAGGATGTCGTTCAGCCGCCGCGCCGAATCGAGGCTGGTGCCGAAGGGCTTCTCGAGGACGAGCCGCACGCCGTCGCTGCGCCCCTTCCCGCTGAGCTGCCCGACGACCGTCTCGAACGCTTCCTGCGGGATCGCCAGGTAGTGCAGCGGGTTGCGCGCCCCGCCTAACGCGCGCTCGATCTCCTCGAAGGTCTGCCGCTCGGTGTAGGGCCCGTGCACGTACCGGAGCAGCGACATCAGCTTCGGGAAGGCGGCCGCGTCGATCCCCCCGCCGTGCTGCTCGATGCTCGCCTTCGCGCGCGCCTGGAGCTGCTCGAGCGTCCACGCGCTGCGGGCGACGCCGACGACCGGACCGTCGAGCACCCCCGCCTTCACCATGCGCTGGAAGGCGGGGAAGATCTTCTTGAACGCGAGATCGCCCGTCGCCCCGTAGAAGACGAGGCCCTCGGAGCGCGGATTGTCCATGCCGGTTCCCCCCCATCGAAGCTGCAGCCCGCGTCCCGATCGGCAAGGTGCCGGCCAGCCGACGACTCTCCGTCGTCGATTGACAGCGAACGCCGCCAGGAGCACTCTGGCGGGGAACGACGAACCCCGCGCCCAGCAGGCCAAGTCTTGCGACGACCGATCCTTCTCCTCGCCGGCTGCATCGCCGCCTGCTCGTCGGCCCCGCGCCCACGCACGACCGCGCCCAGGGCGCCGGCCGCCGAAGTGGTTCGTCGCGGGCACGCGATGGTGAACCTCAGCGGCAGCTGGACGACCGGCAGCACGGGAGAGCCGGCCGCGGAGCGGATCGTCGCTCATCCGCGGTGCAACTACACCCCTCCGTACTGGGCCATCGAGCAGAGCGGCGACACGGTGCGCGCGTGGAAGATCCCCGAGAGCTACGCGAAGGGAACGCGCAGCACCGAACCGGTCGCCTCCATCCCGCTCGAGGGGTGGGTGTCCGGGGTGGATGTCGTGATAGGGCCGCCGGACTCGCGCTACGTGCTGCGCTACGACTCGGTCAGCGGCCATCTCCGCGGGACGCTGAAGGGTGAACCGTTCTGGGCGGTGCGCGTCGACATCGTGCACCCGGGAGGGTGCATCCCCGTTCCGTAGGCGTGCAATCCCGGCGGTTTGAAGGTCGGCGAGACGCGGAGCATGGACGTTCGCCACTGCCTCCATCGCCCCGACATCTTCGCGGCGTACGCGCCGTGCGCGGCCAGCGACAGCGTGCGCTGACGGAGACGGGGGCGCGGATGCGGTGCCACGTGAGAAAACCGCGCCCCCGACCTCGTTACTCATGGCGAACGGGCTGCGCATCGCGGTTGACACTGCGTCGCGCCGCGGACACTGTTGCAGCCAACGCGCATCCGGACCGAGCCCGCGACGCATGCGCACACATCAATCAGAGGAACACCGATGAGGAAAGTTCTGGGAATTCTCGCCGGCAGCGCCATCGTCGCCAGCTGCGGCGCGATCTTCAACTCGGGTGCGGCGCGCGTCAACTTCACCTCTACGCCCGACAACGCCGAAGTCTGGATCGATGGTGTCCGTCGGGGGACGACTCCCGTCTTCCTCGAGCTCGAGAAGAAGAAGGACCACACCATCACCTTCAAGAAGGCCGGCTACCAGGACATGACCAATCCCCTCCCCCGCTCGATCAGGGGAGTGTACGTCGTGTTCGACGTGCTCGGTGGACTGCTGCCGGTGATCGTCGACGCGGCGACGGGCTCATGGTACGTGCTCTCGACCGACCACGTTCACGGCTCGCTCCAGCAGACGACCGGCCAACTCACGCCGGATCAGCTCAAGCGATTCCTCGCCGGCGAGCCGCTCTCGCATTTCGTCCCCGTCGAAACGCTCACCGCACGGTAGCGCCCACACCATCACGAGGTCCCGATGACGACACGATGCTTCGCGCCGTGGGCAGTGGGGATCGCCGCTTTCCTCGCCGCCGGCTGCCATTCGTACCAGCCTTTGCAGGCGCCTGAATCAGCCGTGTCGCATCCAGTCAGGGTCCAGTTCTCCCAGCCACGGGCCCTGACTGTCAGGACCGCCGACGCCGCCGACTCCACCCTCTCGGGCGTCACGTCGCTCGAGGGACGGGTCGACGCGGTTTCCCGCGATACGCTCCACATCGCCGTCATGCGGGTCGTCGACGGCGGCGGCGAGCATCAGGTCGCCCGCCCGCTCGCCGTGTCCGTCGTCCCGGCACCGAGCGTGGCGATCGATGTCCTCTCGCTCGACGAGAACCGCACCGGGGCCGCGGCGGGGGTGACGCTCGCCGTCACGGCGCTCGTCGGCGTGGCCGTGCTCGCCGCGGCCATCTTCGCGGCGGGGTACCGCTAGCGAGCGACGTCGGTCGCGGCTAGCCCCAGACCGACGCCTTCTTCGCCCAGGGCGTCTCCTGGTAACGCTCCCTGAACGCCTGGGCGGTCGCGCCTAACGCGCTCCCGTCGCCCGTCCCCTTGTAGCGCGTCGCTCCCGCCCAGTAGAGCGCTTCGGGCGCGGCATCGCTGTTCGGGAACCGGTCCACCACCTCGCGGAAGCGGCGCTCCGCGTCGTCCCACTGCGCCATCGCGAACGCGAGATGCGCGCGGCCGAGCATGAGCTGCGCGAGGAAGTCGTCCGCCGGGAGGAAGCCCTCGATCCGGTGACGCTCCTCGCCCTTCGGATCGAGCTGGAGGATCGTCGGCGTCCACTGCGCGCCGTACTTCTCACTGTACTTCTGGAAGAGGCCCGAGTCGGCCCGCACGTGCACGCGCGCGGGGATGAAGTTCTCCTCGACGAACTTCTCGACGCGGGGGTCCGGCCACACCTCGGCATCCAGCCGAGCGCAGCCACTTCACATCGGCGCGGCGCTGAAGTCGAGGAGGACGGGTTTGTTCTCGCGGCTCGCGTCGGCGAGCACCGCGTCCACGTCGTGGCGGAAGGAGAGGGACATAAGGGGTGTGGGGTGTGGGGTATGAGGTGACAGACGGCAACTCGCGGTCCACGGAAGGCCGCTGGGTGGGGATGGGCGAGGTGGTGCTCGGCGGGAAAAACGAGGGTGCGAAGGAGACACGCAGCGTCACGAAGCCTTCGCTCCTTCGCGCCTTCGTGTTTCAATGCGCGAGCACCTGAATGGGCACGCCCGGCGAGATGATCTCGCCAGGCGTGCCCCAATCAGTTCAGGCCCTGGCACGCGGAGCCCAGAGCGCCTAACGGTGCCCTCGGTGTCCTCCGTGGCCCTCGCCCGCAGTTCTCCGTGATTACCAGGGCAAAGAGCCCCCGCGCAGACCCCATGCAGTTCCGCCGTTCCAACCGCAGTCCTCCCCGCCTCAGAGCGTGAACCGCAGCACCTCCCCCAACGGGAGCTGTCGCGTCTTCGCGCCATACTGCGTCACGTAGATCGCGCCGTCGGGGCCGATCGCGAGCCCGGTCGCCGAGCGTATCCCCGTGATGACCGTCTCGCGCGTGCCGTCGGGGGCGACGCGGACGACCGAGCCGGGAAGCAGCCCTCCGGGGGGGACCGGGTTGATCCCGTTCGTGTACTGCAGGACGTAGAGGTTCTGCGCGTCGTCGAACGCCATCGCGATGATGTAGGTGAAGCCGGTGAGCCAGACCTCGGGGTCGCTCCCCGGCACCCAGCGATAGACCTTCGCCGCGCCCGCGGTGATCGGGACGCCGGCGAGCTGGCCGATGTAGTACGTGCCATCCGCCCCCTTCACGATCGACGTCGGCACCGTCTCCTTCGGCTGGACGGTGGGATACCCCGCGGGAAGCGGGCAGCCGTCGTGCAGCGGCATCGTGTTGCGCGACTGCATCGGGAGGAAGGTGGACAGCTCGCCCGTGCGGTCGAGACGGAAGAACGAGTTCGCGCCCGCGTCGGCGATGATCAGCCCATCGGGCTCGGCGAGCAGGCCGAAGGGATCGCTGTCGATCAGCCCGCAGTCGGGGTTCGTCGCGATCTCGTAGCTGCCCGGGTCCGCGATGAACTCCCACTGGTCGGGCCTGTGGCCGCCGCCATTCCCTCGGAGCGCGGCCGCCGAGAGGCGCACGATGCGGGCGAGCTGCTGGAGCCTGGGCGTGGTGCGCTTCCTCGGATCGGTCTCCAGGCCGATGGTCACGTACGCCTGGCCGTACCCGCCGATCGACAGCCCGTCGGGACCCTGCGCCTGGCCGTTAGGCGCGGCGACCGAGGGAAGGCCGGTCACGACGCGCTCCTGCACTCCGTCGAGGAGCCGGCTGATCGAGCCGGTGGCTCCGTAGCAGTAGAGCGTGGCCACGATGGTCACGCAGTCGGCGTTGGGAACCACGGTGCCCGGCTCCGGTCCGGTGCCCGCCTCCGCCACGAACAACGCGCCGTCGGGCCCGAAGGCGAGCCCTCGCGGGTTGTGAAGCTCCGACATCACCACTTCGCCGTCCGCGGCGGTGAGCACCGCCTGCGGTGCGCCTACCCCGGGCGCGGGACCAGCGATCGGGGTTGCGGGATCGCCGCAGGTGACGAGCGACAGTGCCGCCGTCAGGGCGGCGAGAGTGGCGAGCTTCATGGCGGGCTCCGTGGTGGGGGGCGTCGGCGGTGTGTGGTATCCTCTCTGTTCGCTGCGTGATGTCTCGTCACCTCGACGGCCGGCCGACGGAGCGCACCGGCGGGGTTGGCGGGCCTCGCGAAGGTAACGCTCTTTGGCGAAAGCGCCATGAGTCGGCGAGGCGCCTTGCTCAGGAACCGGTGAGCCTTTTCAGCTCGGCCGCGTAGCGCGCGGAGGCGACGCGGTCTCCCGATGCGGCGGCCGCGCGGCGCGCGCCGTCGAGGGCCCGATAACGGTTAGGCTCCCGCTCCAGCACGGCGCGGTACTCGGTGAGCGCTTCGGACGCGCGACCCGAGTCGAGCAGCATGTCGGCGAGCAGCTCGCGCGCCGGCGCGAGGGGACCCGGGCTCACCGCCGATTTCTCGGTCGCGTCCTCGCGATCCGCGGCGCGACGCATCTCGTCGAGCGCGGCGCTGTCCCGATGCGCGGCGCGATCGAGCCAGGCCTGCGCCGCGAGCTGCTGGATGGCGACCTGCTCCGCCCAGTAATGCTCCCCTCTCGACGCGAGCCTCGCCTGGATCGCGGACAGCGAGTCCACCGACGCACGCGCGCCGGCCATGTCGCCGCGATGCGCCGCGCCGAGCGATCGCGCGAAGTACGTCATCGCCTCGGTCCAGGGGAAGTCGCTCGTCTTCGGCACCAGCCGCGCGGCCGCGGCCCAGTCCCGCCGCTCGAGCGCATCGCGCGCCGGGATCGCTGCGAGCGCGAAGACACCCGCCGAGCCCGGGGCGGCGCCGGTCACCTTGTCGGGATCGAAGCGCGCCGCGAGCGCCGGCAGTCCGTCGAGGACGCGATGCGCCGCGCGGAGCTGGCGCATCTGCAGGTACGCGTACTCCATGTAGTCCGACGCGTGCAGCGCCTCGGCGATCGACGAGTCGCGGAGCGCCGCGTCGGCCGAGCGGCGGTTCGCGTCCACCGACTCGCGCCAGAGGCCGAGCCGGGTGAAGGTGTGCGCCGGCATGTGCAGCGCATGCGCCGCCGAGGGCGCGATGGCGGAATAGCGCTCGGCGGCCGCGTTCGCCTTGCTCGCGAGCGCGGGGTAGTCGTAGGCGTGGATGATGTAGTGCGCGAGCCCCGGGTGATCGGGCTGCTTCACCCAGAGCGACTCCAGCACCGCTCCGGCCGCGAGCTGCTTCGCGTACGTCTTGTCCGCCGGATTCGCGGCGGCGACGAGCGCGATCGCGTGGAAGATCGCCGCCTCCGTGTCCGCCGGCTCACGAGCGACGAGGCCCGCCATCGCACGCTCGTAGTCGTCGACGCGCGTCGGCTGAGGCGCGTGCTCGTAGTCGGCGTAGAGCCGCCCGACCGCGTCGATGTATCCGCGTTCGCGCTCCGTCGCGTTCGCGCCGAGCCGCGCCGCGGCGTTCGCCGCCGCGCTCCCCAGCGCGAGCTGCGCCGGCGCGCGCGCGCCGGTCGCCATCGGATTCGACCAGCGGCTCAGCGCGACTCCCCAGTACGCCATCGCGCAACTCGAGTCGGCGGCGAGCACTTCATCGAACGCGCGGATCGACGCGCCGAACTCGAAGGAGTGCAGGAGCGCCACGGCGCGATCGAATCGCGTCGCGACCGCGGGTTTGCACGAGGTCGCGAAGTGCACCGTCCCGAGCTTCTCCCCCGACGCGCGATGATGCGCGGCGTGCGCCTGGGCGACCGCGGGACCGGGGAGGACGAGAAGCAGAGCCGCGACTGCGGCGAGGCCGGGACGCGTCATGGGGATCTCCGTCGTCGATCGCCCAACAGT
>DATAIN010000006.1:0-9485 GCA_036262635.1 Gemmatimonadaceae bacterium
TCCTGCACGACGTAGTTCACGTCCTTCTCGTACAGCGCGTGCGCGCGCAGGAGCTGGTGCACGATGTTGAGCGTCTCGCTCTTCGTCGCGTACTCGAGCTCGATCTCGCGCTTCCGCTGCAGCCGATCGGCCGCGGAGAGCGAGTGATCACGCTCGAGCTGGTGCACCTGCTCGGAGATGTCCGGGAGGACGAACGCGTCGTGGTCCGCGGGCGACATGAAGTCGACGCCGCGGTCGGTGAGATGGACGCTGTGCCCGCGCTCGTCCAGCACGAACAGCAGATCGTCCTCGAGATCCGCGAACTCCTGCTTGCTCGCCGCCAGCTTCCGGTCGGCGAGGTGGTCGAGCTCCATCTTCTGGATCAGCGACTTCACGCCGGGCTCCTGCATCACCTTCAGCAGGCGCTTGTTCTTCGGGGAGCCGAGCCGCGCCTTGTAGAAGGCGAGGGCGGCGTCGCGCGTGTCGTTCTTCTCCAGCGCCCGCTCGCCGTCCGCGACGAGCTGGTTGACGAGCTCCGTCTGCTTGCGCACGAGCCGTCCGACCGCCGCGTTGTGCTCGAAGTAGGCGCCGTCGCTCTCCCCGCCCACCGGGCCGGAGATGATCAGCGGCGTCCGCGCCTCGTCGATGAGCACCGAGTCCACTTCGTCGACGATCGCGTAGGTGTGGCCACGCTGCACCCGCTGCTCGAGCGAGGGCACCATGTTGTCACGCAGGTAGTCGAAGCCGAACTCGTTGTTCGTGCCGTAGGTGATGTCGCAGAGATAGGCGGCGCGACGCTGCGGCGTCCCCGGCTCGGTGTCGTCGATGCAGCCGACGGTGAGGCCGAGGTACGTGTAGAGGTGCCCCATCCACTGCGAGTCGCGGCGGGCGAGGTACGAGTTCACCGTCACCAGGTGCGCTCCCTTTCCGGGGAGCGCGTTAAGGTAGAGCGGCAGCGTCGCGACGAGCGGCTTTCCTTCGCCAGTCGCCATCTCGGCGATCTTGCCGAGGTGCAGCTGGATGCCGCCCATGAGCTGCACGTCGTACGGCACCATGTCCCACGTCTGGTCGTGGCCGGTGACGTTGACGGTCGTGCCGACGAGCCGCCGTGCCGCCTCGCGGACGGTGGCGAACGCCTCGGGGAGGATCTCGTCGAGGACCTCGGCGGTCTTCTCGCGCAGCTCGCCCTCGAGCCCGCCCCTGCCGTCCTGGCCGGAGAGCTCGTTGTCGATGCGCTCGCGCTCGGCCGGATCCGCCGCGATCCGCTTCTCCTCGCGGAGCCGGGCGATCGACGTCTCGAGCTCCGCGGTCTCCTCGCGGATGATCCCGCGCAGCTTCGCGGTCTGCCCGCGCAGCTCCTCCTCGGGGACGGTCTGGAGTCGCGCGTAATGCTCGTTGATCTCGTCGACGATCGGCTGGATGCGCTTCCGCTCACGCTCGTGGCGCGTCCCGAGCACCGCCGTCATTAGCCGCTTGAACATGCTCTCCCCTATCGATACAGCCCGTGCGCCGCGATGTAGGCGGCCACCGACTCAGGCACGAATCCCCGCAACGACCGCCCGCTCCCGGCGCGGGCCCTGATCTCCGTGGAGGAGACGTCCACCCGGCGCGTCGGCAACCGGCGCGCGCCGGCCGGGATCGCCACGTGGTCACGCCCGTCCTCACGCGTCAGCACGACGAGCGTCGCCAGCTCCAGCACCCGCGCCGGCTCCCGCCAGCGGTCGAAGGTCCGCAGAACGTCCGCGCCGACCAGAAAAAAGCGCTCGGCGGTCGGATATCGCTCGGCGAACACGACCAGGGTGTCCACGCTGAAAGATAACCCCGACCGCTCGATTTCGATCGAATCGACCTCGAACCGCGCGTCGCCGTCCACGAGCAGACGCGTCATCGCGAGCCGGTGCTCCGCGGGCGTCTGCACCATCTCCGACTTCAGGGGCTGGACCGCGGCCGGTACGAGCACGAGGCGGTCGAGCGCGAGATGCTCGACCGCGTCCACCGCCGCGAGAAGGTGACCGACGTGCGGTGGATCGAACGTTCCTCCGAGGATCCCGAGACGCACGCCCTCAGGGCGTCGGGGTCGCCGGCGTGGTGGTCGCCACCGGCGCCGGTCCGCAGCGCTGCCGCACTTCGGCGTCGCGCGGGAAGTTCTCGCGCAGCGCGGCGCAGGTCTCGTCCCGATCCGCGCGATAGGAGATCGCGTCGTACGCCTGCACGAGACGCAGCTGTGCCTGACGCGAGTAGTCGGTCTGCGGATACTTCCGGACGACGTCCTTGAAGTACAGGATCGCCGAGTCGAACGCCTTGCGACGGAGGTAGTGCACGCCCGTCTCGTAGTCCTTCTTCGCGAAGGCGGTCTCCAGCTCGTGCACGTTCTTCTCCGCCGCGCCGCGCAGCTCCGAGTTCGGATAGAGCGCGAGGAGGGTGTTGAAGGTATTGAGCGCCGACTCGCCGTAGGTCGCGTCGAGGGAGCTCTTCCGCCAGAGCTTCCGGTACGACTTCCCCGCGAGGAGCAGAGCGTCGTCGGCGAGCGAGTCGTCGGGGAAGGATTCCATCAGCCGGCTGTAGCTCTGCGCGGCGAGGATGTGCTCACCCTTCTTCTCGTGCGCCTGGCCGAGCCAGTAGTGCGAGCGCGAGAGCAGGGTGTCGCGGGCGGGAAGATCGAGGGTCAGCTGCTCGAAGCCGGCGATCGCGTCGTCGAGCTTGCCCTTGCGGTATCGCTCGAGCGACGCCTTGTAGAGCTCTTCGTTCGACGTGAAGTTCTTCGGGCTCCAGGGTTTCGACGTGCAGGCGACCGCGGCGAGCACGGCGAGGAGGAGGACGAGTTTTCGGGACACGGGGGGCATGACTGGGGTGCTACCCGGGAGTCGGGCGGCGGTTCACTGCGATCGCGGTCGGTGCTTCAGCCTGCGGTGCGGCGGCGGGCGAGCATCGACCGGTAGATCTCGATGCGCGGCTCCTCGGGGTGACGGTCGGCCGCCGCGGTCCAGACTGCATCGGCGGTGGCCAGATCACCCTCAAGATAAGCGGTCAGCCCTCTCAGCAGCATGGCGTCGAGCCATCCCGGCCGGATCCGCAGGACCTCGTCGAGATGGCGACCCGCATCGGCGTGCCGGCCCCGCTCGGTCAGCGCCCGCGCGAGGGCGAGCCTGATGTCCGCGTAGCCGGGGCGCAGGGCGAGGGCGCGCTCGTACTGGTGAATCGCCTCGTCGAGCCCACCCGCGGCCCGATATTCCGCGGCGAGCCCCGCGTGGGCGTTGGCGAGCCGGTTCGCCACCATCACCGGGAATCCCGTCTCGTCGGGCTTCCCGAGGTGCTCGGCCATGCCGAAGGCCTCGCGTGCCTCCTCGGTCCGGCCCATGTCGTTGAGGAGCACCGCGCGGTTCAGGTGGGCCTCGACGTAGCGCGGGTTCAGCGCGATCGCCTGGTCGAAGGACGCGACCGCCTCGTCCTGCCGTCCGATGAGCGCGAGCGACAGGCCGAGGAGATTGTGGGCGTCCGCGTAGGCCATCCCCTCGACGACCGCCTCGCGAAGGAGAAGGACCGCGCCGTGGTAATCGCGGACGGAGAAGCGCTCGCGCGCCCGCGTAACGAGATCGGCCGCGCTATCCAACGAGCCTCTGCGCGCGTGCGGTCATCCGCGGTGACCCGATGAGCGGACGGAAATACTCGATCGTGCGCTCGAGCCCCTCGCGGAGGGGGATCTTCGGCTCCCAGCCGAGCTGCGTCCGCGCCTTCGTGATCTCGGGCTGCCGCTGCTTCGGGTCGTCCGCCGGGAGCGGGCGCGTCACGATGGGAGACTTCGTTCCGGTCAGCTCGACGACGAGATCGGCGAGCTGGCGCATCGTGAACTCGCCGGGATTGCCGACGTTCGTCGGGAGATGGTCGCCCTTCGCGTAGAGCCGGAACAGCCCGTCGATCTCGTCGTCCACGTAGCAGAAGCTGCGCGTCTGGTTGCCGTCGCCGTAGAGCGTGATCGGCTGGCCCGTCAGCGCCTGGACGATGAAGTTGGTCACGACGCGTCCGTCGTTAGGCTGCATGCGCGGGCCGTACGTGTTGAAGATGCGCACGATCCGCGTGTCGAGCCCGTGCTCGCGCTGGTACGCCATCGTCACCGCTTCCGCGAACCGCTTCGACTCGTCGTAGCAGCTGCGCGGCCCGATCGGGTTCACGTTCCCCCAGTAGCTCTCGACCTGCGGATGGACGGTCGGATCGCCGTACACCTCCGACGTCGAGGCGAGGAAGAAGCGCGCCCGGTTCGCCTTCGCGATGCCTAACGCGTGCATCGTCCCGACCGACCCGACCTTCAGCGTCTCGATCGGGTGGTTGAGGTAATCCACCGGGCTCGCGAGCGACGCCAGATGGAGCACCCCGTCGAACTTGCCCGGGACGTACGTGAACGTCGAGATGTCGTGGCGGATCAGCTCGAACTTCGGGTTTCCCGTCAGGTGGGCGAGGTTGTCGGGATGACCGGTGATGAAGTTGTCGAGGCCGACGACCTCGTAGCCCTCGGCGAGAAAGCGATCGACGAGATGCGAGCCGAGGAAGCCGGCGGCACCGGTGATGAGCACCCTCATTCCTCGCGACCCCGCCCGATCGAGAGGTAGGTGAAGCCGAGGGCGCGCATCCGTTCCGGATCGTACAGGTTCCGACCGTCGATGACGATTGGCCGCTTCAGCGCCGACTTGATGCGCTGGAAGTCCGGGTGACGGTACTCGTTCCAGTCGGTGACGACGACGAGCGCGTCGGCGCCCTGCAGCGCCTCGTAGTTGCCGGTGGCGTACTCGATCGCGTCGCCGATGCGGCGCTGCGTCTCGTGCATCGCGGCCGGATCGTGCGCGACGACGCTGGCTCCGGCCCCGCGCAGCTCCTCGATGAGCGTGAGCGACGGCGCCTCCCGCATGTCGTCGGTCTGCGGCTTGAAGGCGAGCCCCCAGAGCGCGATGCGCGTCCCCTTCACCTTGCCGTCGAGCGCCTTCTTCACCTTCTCGAACAGGCGATGCTTCTGCCGGTCGTTCGCTTCCTCGACCGCCTCGAGCACGGCGAGCGCCGCACCCTGCTCCTTCGCGGTGCGGACGAGCGCCTTCACGTCCTTGGGGAAGCACGACCCGCCGTAGCCCGGTCCCGGGAACAGGAACGACGGGCCGATGCGCGCATCGCTGCCGATGCCGCGGCGGACCAGATCGACGTTCGCGCCGACCTTCTCGCAGAGGTTCGCGATCTCGTTCATGAAGGAGATGCGCGTCGCGAGCATCGCGTTCGCCGCGTACTTCGTCATCTCCGCGGAGGGAATGTCCATGAAGATGATCGGCTTGCCGGTGCGCACGAAGGGCGCGTAGAGCTCCGCCATCGTCGACCGCGCGAAGTCGCTATCGACGCCGAGCACCACGCGGTCGGGCTTCATGAAGTCGTCGACCGCGGCTCCCTCCTTCAGGAACTCCGGGTTGCTGCACATGTGAAAGGGGCGCTTCGCGTTCTTCGACACCGCGGCAGCCACCTTCGCCGCCGTGCCGACCGGCACCGTGGACTTCGTGACGATGACGCACTCGCGCGTGGCGTGCTTGCCGATCTCCTCGGCGACGGCGAGCACATGGCGCAGGTCGGCCGATCCGTCCTCGTCGGGGGGCGTCCCGACGGCGATGAAGATGACGTCGGCCTGCGAGATGGCCTGGCCGACCTCGGTGGTGAACTTGAGGCGCCCCTGCGCCTGGTTGCGCTCGACGAAGTCCTCGAGCCCCGGCTCGTAGATCGGGAGGACGTTCTGCTTCAGCCCCTCGATCTTCTTCCTGTCGACGTCGGCACAGACGACGCTGTTGCCCGTCTCGGCCAGGCACGCGCCGACGACGAGGCCGACGTAGCCGGTGCCGACGACTGTAATGTTCACGGAGATCCTTGACTGTGTACTGGTGGAAGCTGAACGAAGCTATCGGCGCAGACGACCCGCTGCAACGCCGACGCGGTCGGTGAACGCACGGCGCGCGGGGTGGAGTCGAGCTCCACCCCGCGCGCGGTGATCCCACAGGGCGGCTAGAAGTGCTGCGTCGCGTCGATGGTGAAGGTGACGCGCCGGTTCTGCACCGCGCCCGGATCATCCTTGCGCGCGCCCGGCTGAACCTGACGCACTCGCTGCTCGCCGTAGCCGACGGTGCGGAACTGCCGCGAGGGCAGCCCGAAGCGCTCCGTCATCACGTCGCGCACCGCCTCCGCCCGGCGACGCGAGAGACGCAGGTTGTACGCATCCGACCCCGAGGGATCGGCGAATCCTTCGATCGTGACGAGCGCGGTCGGATAGACCCGGCGGATGACGTCCGCGATCTGGCCGAGCACCGCGAAGTCGCTGTCGCGCACGATCGCCGAATCGAAGGCGAAGTGCACCGGTACGATGTACTTCGAGACGAGATCGCTCTCCTGCCGGACCTCGACCTGCGCGCTGCGCAGACTGTCGAGCAGCGGACGGAGGGCGGCGAGCTGGCGATCGACCGCCTCGCGCACCGCGGAGTTGATCGCCGCCGTGTCGACCGGCTGCGTGAGGATGACCGGCACCGTCGGCGTGTTCGTCGTCGCGCCGCCCCAGTAGTAGCTCGCGCTGACGTGATGCTCGTCGCCGATCGGGTCGAACTGGTAGATCTTCGCGCCCGCGTTGACGCGGTTGCGGAAGGCGTACTCGAGGCGGAACTGCCCGACGTTCACGCCGGCGCCGAGCGACAGCCCGCGGCGGTTGTCGTCGCCGCTCGTGTAGCCGATGCGGCCGATCGCGACGCCGTTGACCGTTCCCTCGAGGCCGCCGGAGAAGAACGGCTCGTTGTACTGCGGCACCGTCGCCTGGCCGACGAGCTTCGCGTCGATCACGATCGGCTCGCCGCGGAAGAGCATCGGCGTCTCGAGCAGGTTCCGGTGCTTGAGCAGGTCGAAGCCCGCTGCGCCGTAGCCGAGGAAGGGCGGCCGCTTCGAGTCGTTGTCGAAGGTGACGACCGTCCCCCAGTTCCGGATGCCGCCGCCGAGCGTCAGGCGCCCGAAGATGTCCGGGAAGAGCATGCTCGAGTTGATCCCGATCGTTCCCGCGGACTGATTGCCTAACGTCTCCTGGGCGTAGAAGAGCGTGCCGCCCCAGAGCCAGTGGCGGGTCATCTGGATGGCGCCGCCCCCCTCGAGCGCGAGCTGGTAGCCGCGGAGTCGTCCCTGCGGCTGGTAGTTCTGCATCTCCTCGATGGTGCCGGCGTTCAGCCCGCGCGCACCGATGCCGAACGTGCCCAGCGTCGTCGGGAAGGTCACGACCGCGGCGACGAGCTGCGTGTTGCCGAAGCCCTGCGAGCCGGTGACGAGGAACGAGTTGGTCTTCAGTCGGGCGATGCCCGCCGTGTTGTAGAAGAGCGTCGAGGGATCGCCTTCGACCGCGCCCATCGCCTCGCCGAGTCCCACGGCACGAGGCGTCACACCGCGGATGAGCAGCGTCGCGGCGTGGATGCCGTTGTCGGCATCACCGCCCGGCGTCGAGGTCGGATCCTTCGGGGTCGTCGTCTGGGCGGAAAGAGTCGGCGCCGCGACGACGAGCGCGATCAACAGGTTGCGAAGTGTGGTCATGAGTCGCGGCCTCTACCGGATTACCATGAGCTTATCCTGCGCGAGCTGCCGCTTGTTGTTCACGATCGATTCGACCACGACCAGGTACATCCCGCTCGCGACGGCCTCACCCCGACCATTGCGCAGTGGCCAGATGACGTTCACCGCGTAGTCGGCCCCGACGAGCGTGCTGCCCCCTCCCGGCAAGGGCGAGCCCGCGAACACCGTCCCCGTCGTCTTGAAGGTGACGAGTCCCGCCATGTCGTAGATGGCCAGCTTCCATTCGGTGCCCGGATCGCCGTTGAAGGCGATGTTGGCGATGTCGCCGTTGATCTCGCGCACCGGGTTGTTCCCGAAGAGGATCCCTCGGGTGCTGGTGACGATCACGATCAGGGGGACGCGCTGCGCCGCCGTGCCCTGCCCCTGCACGATCAGCTCGCCTCGATACCGGCCGCCGAGGATGCCGCGCGGGATCTGCACGGTCACCACCACCCGGGCGGTGTCGCCGTACTGGATGCCAGCGAGGCTGCCCGGCGAGAACGTGATGTTCGACGCCGGGATGATCAGGCCGACCGCGCTTTCGGAGCGGAGGTCGGTCGCCGTCACCCGCACGTCGCTCAGGTTGACGTTCCCGGTATTCGCGATGCGGAAGACCCCGCTCGCCCGCTGACCGGCCCGGCCGCGGATCACGACCGAGTCGAGCAGCGCGGCCGAATCGGGATCGACGATCGTGAAGGAGCGCGCCTCGGTGACCGTCACCTCGAAGAAGATGCGGTCGGCGGCGAGCACCTCGCGCGTCGGCGAGTTGCGCACCCCGTAGATGCTGTCGCGGAGCTGAACCACGCCGATGTACGTGCCGGCGACGGTGCCCCGCGGCACCTCGACGAACGCGTCGACCCGCGCCATCGTCCCGTTAGGCAGCTGCCGCGGGAGGTTGACGAGGATGACGTTCGCCGCGGGGATCGCCAGCGCCGGGTTCGAGACGTTCACCAGGTTGCCCCGGAGATCGATCGGCGTGTAGATCGCGTTGAAGTTGCACGCCGTTCCCGGCGCGTTGAAGCCGTCGTTGTCGACGTCGTACTGCGCGGAGTCGGCGTTGATCAGGAAGAAGTGTCCCCGGTTCGTGCTCGCCCCCGCACGTCCGGTGAGGTGCATCGTGCTGCCGGAGACGAAGGCTCCCTGGTTGTCCGAGATGTCGAAGTCGCAGATCCCCGCCGGAAGCTGCGTCTGCGCCGCAGCCACCGTCGCCGATCCGAGCAGACCGGCCGTCAGAGCCGCCCGTCGGGCCCACCACATTGCGTTGCCGTACACGCTGTATCTCCTTGTGTGCGCCAGACTACGGTTGGTAAGAGAGCACGACGCCGCCGTCACCGACGATCCAGGCCTTCGTCGCCGAGTACGGCTCGATGCGCGTCAGCGCGGGGAACGTCGCGCCGTAGTCGTCGGCGCCACGCACGCCCTGGCGGATCCACGTCGCTCCACCGTCGCGAGTCACGAAGATCAGGCCGATGCGCCGGGGCTCCCCGTTCTGCACCGCCGTCACGTAGCTGCCGACCACCCAGCCGACCTTGTCGTTGCCCGGCGCGAACTGGACATCGTTGTAGATCAGCGCCTGGTAGTCCGTCGAGTCGCGGGTCTGGATCCCGAGGTTGATCCGCGTCATCGTCGTCGACCCGTTCGGGATGCGCGCGAAGAATCCATTGCCACCGGTGACGTAGACGTCGCCGTTCGCGCGCCGCGCCACGCCGATGTAGCTCACGACCTTCCCGGAGTCGGCGGCGGTCCCCGGAATCTCGGCCCAGGTCTCACCCGCGTCGGCGCTCTGGTAGACGCGCCCCGGGATGAAGATGACCGTCGATCCATTGATGCGCACCCCGCGTGAGACGGCGACGACGTTCGCCGTGTCGGTCGCGACGTAGTCGATGTCGGCGACGCTCGAGAATCCGTTG
>DATAIN010000007.1:0-3982 GCA_036262635.1 Gemmatimonadaceae bacterium
CTGGCTCCCGGGCTGGGCGTATCTCGCGCAGCCACCGGAGCGGCGGCCACCGCTCCCACTGCTCGCCATCGTCGGCATCGCGAACGGGATGTACTACGCGCTGCAGCTCGCCCTCGGTCTCGACAACGTCAACCGGGTGCAGATGATCTCGCTCGCGCCGCTCGACCCCGCGCGCGACTACCTGATCCCCGTTCGCCTCGCGCTCTTCAGCTGGATCGCCCTCCTCGTCGGCCACTGGTATGCCAGGCGAATCCTGAGGCCGAAGCCCGTGCGCCTCGGCAGTGGCATGTCGGCGCTGACGCTGCGCGAGTGGTCGGTGCGCTTCGTCGTGGGCGGCATCGCGCTCGATTTCCTGACGCAGGCGCTGCCGATCCCCGTCATGCTTCGCGGCCTGCTCCGCTTCGCGCTCATGCTCGCGCAGTTCGGGATCGCGGCCCTCATCGTGCTAGAGGTGCGCGGACGGCTCAACACCCGGCACCGCGTCGTCCTCGGCGCTGGCATCGTCTCGACCCTGCTCCTCGGCATCGGGACCGGGTCGATCGGCACGTCGGTGTTCGCGGCGCTGTCGGCGCTGCTCGCGCTCTGGGTGGCGACGCAGCGCGTTCGCGCCTGGTGGATCGCCGTCGGCCTCGCGGCGGCGGCGCTCTTCGTCGCCCTGCGCGGCGTCGCGATCGACTACCGCCGCCTCGCCTGGTTCTCGGGCCAGGAGCTCCCGGTGACCCAACGTTCGCAAGTCATCCTCGGCCTGCTCGCCGAGCGCGTCGAGCGCGACGGTGTCGACGGCGCGCTCCTCCACGGATGGGAGTCCGTGTCGACGCGCTCGGCGAACCTGGATCTCTTCGCCGACGTGGTGCGGAGGACGCCGCGCGACGTCCCGTACTGGAACGGCGAGACGTATCTCTCACTCGTGGGCGCGGCGGTGCCGAGGTTCCTCTGGCCGAACAAGCCGCAGAAGCAGCTCGGCCAAGCCTTCGGGCACCGCTACGACTACCTCTCGGACCGCGACGTCTCGACGTCCATCAATCTTCCGTACTTCGTCGAGCTGTACTGCAACTTCGGCGCGACGGGCGTCATCGTCGGCATGTTCGTGATCGGCCTGATCTACGCGGCGCTCGAGCAGCGGCTGAACGCGCCCGGCCAGCGGGTCATCGTCTCGCTCTGCGGCATCGTCCTTCTCGTGCCGCTGCTGAACATCGAGTCCGACTTTTCCCTGGTCTTCGGGGGACTCATCCTGAACTGTGCGGCGTTGTGGCTGGCGGTCACGTACATCGAGCGCCTGTCGGCCGCGAAGGGCGCGAGGGTAACCGCGTCGATGCGACCCCTGCAGCCCACGAGTGCCGTCCGGTGAGAGGCTCCCCGGCGTGACGACACCGCCCGCAGTCGCGAAGGACATCGCGGACTCCAGGGAAGCGATTCGCCGCCCGGCCCCGGTCAGCGTCATGATCTTCACCCTGAACGAGGAGATCCACCTCCCCTCGTGCCTCGAGTCGCTTCGCTGGAGCGACGACGTCATCGTCGTCGACTCTTTCAGCTCCGACCGCACCGAGGCGATCGCGCGCGCGCACGGGGCGCGCTTCTTTCAGCACGTCTTCACCGGCTTCGGAAGCCAGCGCAACTGGGCGCTCGACAACTGCGCACCGCGGCACGAGTGGATCCTCGTGCTCGACGCCGACGAGCGCGTCCCTCCCGAGCTGGCGGCGGAGGTCGCCGAAGTCAGCGCGAAGGCACCGGCGAGCGTCGGCGCCTTCCGCGTCAGGCGACGCCTTCACATGTGGGGACGGTGGCTGCGCTACAGCTCCCTGTATCCCAACTGGGTGGTGCGTCTCATCCACCGCGAGCGTGTTCGCTACGTCGACCGCGGGCACGCCGAGACGCAGACCGTCGAGGGGGAGGTGCGAGAGCTCGCGCACGACCTGATCGACGAGAACCTGCGCTCCATCGACGAGTGGTTCGAGCGCCAGAATCGGTACGCGCGAAAGGAGGCGGAGTACGAGGTCGAAAACGAAGCTCGCGGAACGCTCTCGCTGATCCTGAGCCGCGATCCGCTCCAGCGGCGGGCGGCGATCAAGCGCCTGTCCTGGCGAATGCCGCTCCGCCCCGCCGCCTACTTCGTCTACAGCTACCTCTGGCGGCAGGGATGGCGCGACGGCCGCGACGGGCTCGTCTTCTGCTTCATGAAGGCGCTGTATCAGGGGATGATCGTGGTCAAGAAGTACGACCTGCATCGCCAGCGGGGAGCGAGGCACGGAACTTGACCCATGGCGGGCAACTTCCAGCTGCGCCCGCTAATCGCACGCGCCGACGGCCGACGGCCGCTGACCGACAGTCAGCCGCCGCCGGCTCATCATACAGGTCCCCCATGAAGCCGATCTACACGCTGGGCATCAACGCCTACCACGCCGACGTCTCGGCGGTGCTCCTGAGGGACGGCCAGCTCGTCGCCGCCGTCGAGGAGGAGCGCTTTCGCCGCATCAAGCACTGGGCGGGATTCCCGACGCTCTCGATCCAGAAGGTGCTCGAGATGGCGGGGATCGCGGGCGCCGACGTCGCCCACGTCGCGATCTCGCGCGACCCGAAGGCGAACCTCGTCAAGAAGGGACTCTTCGCTCTCCAGAAGCGCCCCGACCTCAAGCTCATCCTCGACCGGGTGCGCAACGCGCGCAAGGTGCGCGACCTTCGTGGACCCCTCGCCGGCGCGTTAGGCGTGCCGGCCGACGACCTGCCGAAGATCCATTACGTCGAGCATCATCCCGCGCATCTCGCGTCGACCTTCTTCGTCTCGCCCTTCGAGGATGCGGCCTGCTGCGCGATCGACGGCTTCGGCGACTTCGTCTCGACGTCGTGGGCCGTCGGCAACGGCAACCAGCTCGACGTGATCGAGAAGGTGTACTTCCCGCACTCGCTGGGGATGCTCTACACCGCGATCACCCAGTACCTCGGCTTCTACGGCTTCGGCGACGAGTTCAAGGTCATGGGGCTCGCGCCCTACGGGAAACCGACGCACGTCGAGCCGATCTCGCAGCTCGTTCGCCTCACGGATGACGGCCTCTTCGAGCTCGAGCTCGACTTCTTCCGCCACTGGAACGAGGGCGTCGAGATGGAGTGGGACGAGGGGTATCCCACCCTCGGCAAGGTCTTCTCGCCCGAGCTCGAGAAGCTGCTCGGCCCGGCGCGCCAGCCGACCGACAAGCTCACCGATCACCACGAGAACCTCGCGCACTCGCTCCAGGTCGTGTTCGAGAAGTGCGCGTTTCACGTGCTCAACGGGCTGTACGAGCGGACGAAGAACCCGCGCCTCTGCCTCGCCGGCGGCTGCGCGATGAACTCGGTCGCGAACGGCAAGTACCGGACGCACACTCCCTTCCGCGACCTCTACGTCCAGCCGGCATCGGCGGACAACGGCACCGCGCTCGGTGCGGCCTACTGGGTCTGGAACCAGGAGCTGAAGGGATCGCGCGGCTTCGTCATGGACCACGGCTACTGGGGGCCCGAGCACGAGGAGTCGGAGGTCTTCCCGATCATCGACCGTCGCGACGACGAGCAGTGGGACTACGTCGTCGAGCGCTTCGGCTCGGCCGAGGAGACGGCGAAGCGCACCGCGAAGCTCGTCGCCGACGGCAACGTCGTCGGCTGGTACCAGGGACGGATGGAGTGGGGCGCCCGCGCGTTAGGCAACCGCAGCATCGTCGCCGACCCGCGGCGCGCCGACATGCGCGAGCTGATCAACACGAAGATCAAGTTCCGCGAGAAGTTCCGCCCCTTCGCGCCGTCGATCGCCGAAGAGGCGCTCGGCCAGTACTTCGAGGGCGCGGTGCGCGACCCGTTCATGATCCAGGTCTATCCGGTCAAGGCGGAGAAGCGCAACGTGATCCCGGCGGTGACGCACGTCGACGGGAGCGGCCGGCTGCAGACGGTGAGCGCGGCCACGAACCCGAAGTACTACCGCCTGATCAAGGAGTTCGAGAAGCTCACCGGCGTGCCG
>DATAIN010000008.1:0-4120 GCA_036262635.1 Gemmatimonadaceae bacterium
CGAAAACCCGAACCACCGCCACCTCATGTGCAACATCGCGCATGAGAATCTCCGCGTCGTCGACCTGATCGACATCTTCAAGTCGATCAACCCGAGGGTGGTGGAGCGGTTCATCGAGCTCGAGAATCCGGACAACCGGAACTACCACGTCTCGACGAAGCGCATGACCGAGGAGGGAATCCGGCCGCGCGTCACGGTGGCGGCCGGCGCGGAGGAGATCGTCGAGGCGATCGTGACGGGTCGCATCGCCGATCCGGAGGCGATCTTCTACCGCAACGCGAAGTGGCTGAAGGAGCTCACCGGGCTGGGCAGCCGCGATCACCGCGGGCTCATCGGGATGCTCGACCTCATCGCGTCGTCGCGAGCCGTCCGCTGAGTCCATGCCGATCGAGAGAGGGGCCGCGCCGCTGGTGGTGATCGGCGCGGGCGGACATGGCGCGGAGGTCGCGGCATACGCGGTGGACATGGGGCTGCCGCTGGCGGGCGCGTTCGACGACGGTAAGTTACCGGGCCCCTGGCACGTGACGCGACTGCTCGGAGGGCTGGCGGACCTGGCAGCCTTCTGCGGCAGCCACGGCCAGGTTCGCTACATCACGGCAGTGGGGAGCAATGCCGTGCGCCGGCGCATCGTCGCGCGGCTCCATGACCTCGGCATCGCCAACCTCGAGCCGTTCACGCTCTGCCATCCCTCGGCGTGGACTGGCGCGTCGGTGAAGGCCGGAGCGGGCACGCTTCTCGCCCCCAACACGCTCGTCACGACGCGCGTCAGCATTGGCGAGCACTGCATCCTGAACGTCAAGGCGAGCATCTCGCACGACTGCGTCATCGGCGATTTCTGCAACATCAATCCCAACGCGACCATCTGCGGCGACGTGAGTATCGGCGAGGGTTGCTACATCGGCGCTGGAGCGACGGTGATCGAGAAGCGGCGCATCGGCGCCTGGACCACCGTCGGCGCGGGCGCCGTCGTGACGCAGGATCTGCCGGACGGCGTCACCGCCGTCGGCGTTCCCGCGCGCATCGTCAAGCGCCCCGGCATCCCGGAGCTCGCGTGAGCGCGCCACTCGTCAGCTTCGTCGTCCCCTGCTACAACTACGGGCGATATCTGCGCGACTGCCTCGACCGGATCTTCGCGCAGGAGGGCGACTACCCGATCGAGGTCATCGCCATCAACGACCGGTCCACCGACGACACGCTGGAGATCCTCCGCAGCTACGGCGACCGCCTCCGCATCATCGACCACGAGGTGAACCGCGGCCACGTCTACACCGTGAACGAGGGTCTCGAGGCCGCTCGCGGGAAGTACGTCGTGCGAATCGATCCCGACGACCGGCACCGCCCGAACTTCCTGCGCCGCACGGTTCCGATCCTCGAGCGCCATCCGGAGGTCGGGCTCGTGTATGCCGACGTCGCGCAGATCGACGCGAGTGGTCGCATCACGGCGCCCTGCTCCGACGTCGACCATGGCGGCAGGGACTTCAAGGGCAATGAGCTCATCGCCCTGCTGCGGAAGAATTTCATCTGCGCGCCGACGGTGATCGCGCGGCGCGAGGCGTGGATGGCCGCGTGGCCGATCCCGACGGGGCTCGCGTTCAACGACTGGTACTTCAACGTCATGCTGGCGCGGAAGTGGGAGTTCTATTACGTCAACGACGTCCTCGCCGATTACCGCGTCCACGGCAGCAACCACCACACCCAGGTCAGCAAGGACGGCACGGAGGAACGCTCCGTCGTCTGGCTGCTGGACAAGGTCTACAGCGAACCCGAGTCGGATCCGGCGCTGGAGGCGGCGAAGCAGCGCGAGAAGGCACGCATATACGCCGCGCAGTACCTCGACTTCGCGACGAAGTACTTCGGCCACGGTGACGACCGCAACAGCCGCCGCAGCTACCTGACCGCCATCCGCTGGCAGCCGCGCCTGCTGGCGAGGCCGAGGGTACTGATGCATCTCGTCGCGACGCTGATTCCTCGGCGCGTGTACGAGTCGGCGAAGCGGGCCGTGCGTTCACTCGCCCGCGGCGCGAAGGGTCGCGCCGCGACGAGATCCGCCTAGTCGCGAGCGGAGTCGCCCGCGGCGGGTTCCTCGTCGTCGCCGGCGGCTGCGCCGAGCACCCGCCGCAGGACCTTCGAGATGGTGTCCGGGTCGTAGCCACGTCGCGCGAGGAGCGCGTAGAGGCGGCGGCGGCGAGTCATCACATCCACTCCTTCGAGCGAGCGCAGACGCTTTCGCGCCACGCGTTCCGCGTTCGCCTGCTCGTCGACGTTCTCCTCCTCGAGCACCTCGCTGACCGCCTCATCGGCGACGGTGCGCTCCACGCCACGTCGCGCCAGCTCCTGCCGGAGCCGTCGTGACGCGAGTGCCGCCCCGAGGGACCTCGAGCGGGCAAAGCTGCGCGCGAATGCGGCATCGTCGAGAAATCCCGCAGCACGCAGCCGCTCGACGGCGGCCTTCGCGTGCTCGGCAGGCTCGCCCTTTCGCACCAGCTGCCGCTCGAGATCACGCGCGGAGCGTGCGCGCGCTGTGAGCATGTTCACGGCGCGGTCGTAGGTCTTCAGCGCAGCGACCTCGCGATCGAGCTGCTCGCGCAGCGGCGCGACCGGGGTGCCGATCCGGAGGTCGAGCCGCTCGATCACATCGATCGGAAGCGAGAACAGCGGGCGGCCATCCACCAGCACGGCGAAACGCCCCGCGCGACGGGGATCAGCGTCGATCGCAGTGATGAGCTGTGGCGCGGCGGGCATCGTCATGGTGCACCCCAGAAATGATTCGCCGGAGAGCAGTGCAGCTCGGAGCGGGGATTTCCGGGCCCCTCCCGATCGCACCACTCCCCGGCGAACACCGACGCCACTCTGCCAGTGAGCGACGCCGGCCGCGGAGGATTCTTACTCCTCCTCGCTGTCCTCGGCGCCCGGGCCTGGCTTTCCGTTCGCCACGCCGAGCACGACCTTCACCTTCTCCTCGACCTCGGCCATGATCGCCGGGTTGTCCTTGAGGTACATCTTCGCGTTCTCGCGGCCCTGACCGATCTTCTGGCCATTGAAGCTGTACCACGCGCCGGACTTCTCGATGATGCCCGCCTCGGCGCCGATATCGACGAGGAGCGACGTGTGGCTGATGCCCTCGGCGTACATGATGTCGAACTCCGCCTGCTTGAACGGCGGGGCGACCTTGTTCTTCACGACCTTCACGCGGACGTGCGAACCGATCACGTCCTCCTTCTCCTTCACGGGTCCGATGCGGCGGATGTCGAGGCGAACCGACGCGTAGAACTTGAGCGCCTTGCCGCCGGTCGTCGTCTCGGGGTTGCCGAACATGACGCCGATCTTCTCACGCAGCTGATTGATGAAGATCACCGACGTCTTCGAGCGGGCAATCGCGCCGGTGAGCTTGCGGAGCGCCTGGCTCATGAGGCGCGCCTGCAGACCGACGTGCGAGTCACCCATGTCGCCCTCGATCTCGGCCTTCGGCACGAGCGCGGCGACGGAGTCGATGACGACGATATCGACGGCGCCGGAGCGGACGAGGATCTCACAGATCTCGAGCGCCTGCTCGCCGGTGTCGGGCTGCGAGATGAGGAGGTTGTCGACGTCCACGCCGAGCTTGCGCGCGTACTCGGTGTCGAGCGCGTGCTCGGCGTCGATGTAGGCGGCGACGCCGCCCGCGCGCTGCGCGTTGGCGACGACGTGGAGGCAGAGCGTCGTCTTGCCGCTCGACTCCGGACCGTAGATCTCGGTGATGCGACCGCGCGGGATGCCGCCGACGCCGATCGCGGCGTCGAGGTTGATCGCGCCCGTGGGGATGAACTCGACGCGGATCTTCTCCGCATCCTTCCCCATCTTCATGATCGAACCCTTTCCGCAGCTCTTCTCGATCTGCGCGATGGCCAGGTTCAGCGCCTTCTTTTTGTCTTCAGCTACACTCGCAGTTGCCATTGTCTCCCATTCCTCTCTTGTGTCGTCCAAACCGTGGCCATGAAGGCAGAAATCTACCGGCCGCCGCGGGGCACCCGATACCCGAACAAAATACGAACATCCGGGCTGGATTTCAAGCGTCGAATGCTACGCGCGACGATGGAGGGTGAAGGCGTTCTGCACGTGCCGGACCCGCACGGCGTCCCCC
>DATAIN010000009.1:0-9317 GCA_036262635.1 Gemmatimonadaceae bacterium
AGGGATCGGGCTGCTGAACAAGCTCAAGGCGTACGAGCTCCAGGACAAGGGCGCCGACACCGTGGAGGCGAACGAGCAGCTCGGTTTCAAGCCGGACCTCCGCAACTACGGTATCGGCGCGCAGATCATCCTCGACCAGGCGGTGAAGTCGATCCGCCCGATCACCAACAACCCGAAGAAGCTCGTCGGGCTCGAGGGGTACGGGCTGCGCGTCGGTGAGCGCGTGCCGATCGTGCAGCCGGCCCACGACGAGAACTCGGGCTACCTCAACACGAAGCGCGACAAGCTGGGACACCTGCTCGCCTCGTAGCGCGCCGCCCGGCGCGCGCGCCCGCTATTTTACATCCGATCGACGTGCGTCACCTTCCGGTCCTCTCAGAGAACAGCATGGCCGAATTCGCCGGAGAGCCTTCGGGCGCCGGGCGCCGCTTCGCCGTCGTGGCGAGCCGCTTCAACGAGCAGATCACCCAGAAGCTCGCCGATGGAGCGATGGACGCCCTCACGCGTCACGGCGCGGCCTTCGACGACGTCGATCTGGTGTGGGTTCCCGGCGCATGGGAGCTCCCCGCCGCCGTCAGGCGGCTGCTCGCCAGCGACCGCTACGACGCGATCGTCGCCGTCGGCGCGGTGATCCGCGGCGACACCCCGCACTTCGACTACGTCGCCGGCGAGGCGTCGCGCGGGCTCGCCGACGCGAGCACCGAGTTCGACAAGCCGATCGGTTTCGGCCTGCTCACCTGCGACACCATGGCGCAGGCCGAGGCGCGCGCCGGCGGAGAGCACGGAAACAAGGGATGGGACGCGGCGATGGCGGCGCTCGAGATGGCCGACCTCTTCGACCGGCTCGACGTCGACGTCGAGGACGACGAATGAGGATCGAGTCGCGCGCCCGCTCGCGCGTCCTGCAGGCGCTCTACGCCTGGGACATGCGCGGCGAGCAGCCGCTGGACCGCGTCGCGACGACCATCTGGGACGACCTCGCCGTCCCGCCGGAGGAGCGCTCGCTCGCCGGGAAGATCGTTCGCGTCGTCATCGCACAGGGCGACAAGCTCGATCGCGAGCTCGAGGCGGTGACGACCAACTGGCGCCTCGAGCGCATCGGCGCGATCGAGCGTTCGGTGCTCCGCCTCGCCGCCGCGGAGCTCGCCGCGGGAGAGACGCCGTCGAAGGTGGTCATCCAGGAAGCGGTGCGGCTCGCCGAGCGTTATGGCTCGCCGCAGAGCGCGCGCTTCGTGAACGGCGTGGTCGACGCGCTGGCCCGGCGCATGGGGCGCCTGTAGTGCGGCTGGTCGTCGTCAACTGGCAGGACCGCGAGAATCCGCAGGCCGGGGGCGCCGAGCTTCACCTTCACGAGATCTTCGGCCGCCTCGCGAAGCGCGGCCACGAGGTGACGCTGCTCTGCTCGGGTTGGCCCGGCGCCGCGCCGCGCACTACGCTCGACGGGATGAGCGTTCACCGGGTCGGGACGCGCTATACTTTCCCGTTTCTCGCGCGGCGCTACTACGACCGCCATCTCGCGACGACTCCTCACGACGTCCTCGTCGAGGACGTGAACAAGGTCCCGCTCTATGCTCCGCGCTGGGGAGCGAAGCGGGTGCTCACGGTCGTTCCCCATCTCTTCGGGACGACGGCCTTCCAGGAGCTGCCGTTCCCCGTCGCGGCGGCGGTGTGGCTGGCCGAGCAGCCGATGCCCGCGCTGTATCGCGGCCTTCCCTTCGAGGCGATCAGCGAGAGCACGCGCGAGGATCTCGCGGCGCGCGGCATCCCGGCGTCGACCTGCCGCGTCATCTACTGTGGCATCGACTCCACGTTCTACACGCCCGCCCCGGGGACGCGCGCCGAGCAGCCGCTCTTTGCCTACCTCGGCCGCCTCAAGCGTTACAAGGGGGTCGACATCGTCATCCGCGCCTTCGCCGCGCTCGGGCGTGCCGACGCGACGCTCGCGATCGCCGGAACGGGCGACTACCGCCCGACGCTCGAGCGGCTGGCGCATTCGCTTGACCTTGGCGACCGCGTGCGGTTTCTTGGGTTCATCAGCGAGGAAGAGAAGCTCGCGCTGCTCCGCCGGGCGTGGGCGCTCGCGTTCGCCTCGCCGAAGGAGGGGTGGGGAATCACGAATCTCGAGGCTGCCGCGTGCGCGACGCCGGTCGTGGCCTCGAACTCGCCGGGATTGCGTGAGTCGGTGCGCGACGGGGAGACCGGCCTGCTGGTGCCGCACGGGGACGTCGGAGCGATGGCGCGCGCGATGGGGCGCCTCGCCGCGGATCGCGCCCTCGTCGAATCGTTCGGCGCCGCGGGCCGTCGGTTCGCCGAGACGTTCACCTGGGATCGCGCCGCCGACCAGACCGCCGCACACCTCGAGGAGATCATCGCGTCGTCGCCGTGAAAGGAGGAGTCAGATGGAGATCGTGTTCCAGTCCCACAACGCATCGATCACCGACCGCATGAGAGAGCGCGGCGAGAAGCTGGTCCGGCGGCTCGCGCCGCGCATGGGCCGCCTCGTCGACGCGACGCTTCGCTTCGAGGGCGACGGGAAGCAGCGTCGAGTCGAGCTCGTGTTCCATGCCGCGGGGGGGAAGCGGATCGTGGCGGAGGGAACGGGACGCTACTACGGCCCCGCGCTGGCGCAGGCGGGGGCGCGGCTCAAGGCGCAGCTCGATCACGATCGCCGCACGCGCCGGGAGCGGGCTCGCGACGCGGTTCGACCCCGACCGCTCGCCCGCGCGTCGTGACGGCCCCCGTCACCGTCGGGCGCCTCTTCGAGTCGCTGCGCGAGCGACTCGGCCTCGAGCTCGTCGGCGACGCGGCCGGCCTCTCCCGCGAGATCGTCAGCGCGGAGGCCTCCAGTCCCGGGCTCGTCCTCGCCGGCTACACCGAGCGCTTCGTCCCCAATCGCGTGCAGGTGCTCGGCGAGACGGAGATCAGCTATCTCTCCTCGCGTTCGGCGGAGGAGCGGCAGCGCGTGATCGACGCGTTCTTCTCCTTCAAGGTGCCCGCGGTGTTCGTGACGAAGGCGCAGGAGCTGCCGAAGGGGCTGCTCGCGTCGGCGGACCGCGCCGGCGTCGCGATCCTCCGCTCGCCGCTCAAGACGAACGAGTTCTATCGCCGGCTCAAGCCCTGGCTCGAGGACGAGTTCGCCCCCCAGGCGACCCTTCACGGCTCGCTCGCTGACGTCTTCGGCGTCGGGCTGCTCTTCGTCGGGAAGAGCGGGATCGGCAAGTCGGAGTGCGTGCTCGATCTCGTCGAGCGCGGGCACCGGCTCGTTGCCGACGACGTGGTGATCGTGAAGCGGCGCGGGAACGACGTGCTCATCGCCCGCGGGCACGAGCTGCAGCGTCACTACATGGAGGTGCGCGGGATCGGGCTCGTCGACGTGCCGGCGATCTTCGGCGTGCGGTCGGTGCGGCAGCAGAAGCGCATCGAGGTCGTCGTCCAGCTGGAGGAATGGTCGCAGGATCTCGTCGTCGATCGCACGGGGCTCGAGTACGAGACGACGACGATCCTCGACGTCGATCTGCCGAAGATCCGCGTCCCGCTCAACCCGGGAAAGAACATCACCGTGCTGGCCGAGGTGATCGCGCTCAACCTGCTCCTTCGCTACAGCGGGATCAACGCGGCGGAGTCGTTCAACGAGCGGCTCATCGCGCGCATGAAGGATCCGCGCGAACGCGCGCGCGAGCTCGCGCGCGCCAACGTCCGCGATTACCTCATGGAGGACGATGAATAGCGCCGCCGGCACCCCACGCGCCATCGTCGCCGCGCACGGCGACCTCGCCGCGGGGCTCGTCTCCGCCGTCGAGCGGATCACGGGGCGGGGGAGCGCCCTCCTCGCGATGAGCAACGTCGGGCTCGCGGCCGACGAGATGGAGACGGCGATGCGTGACCGCATCGCGGGCGGGATTCGCGCGATCTTCACCGACCTGCCGAGCGGCAGCTGGACGCTCGCCGCGCGCCGCGCGATGCGCGGTGGCGAGGACGTCGTGCTGGTGACGGGGGTGAACCTCGCCGGGCTGCTCGAGTTCGTGATGCGTGACGATCTGGCGCCCGCGGCGGGAGCGCGGGCGTGCATCGAGCGGGCGCGCGGCGCGATCTCGGTGATCGGAGGCGGCGCACGTGCCTCTTGAGCTTTACCGGATCGACGACCGGCTCATTCACGGGCAGGTCGTCGTCGGCTGGGGCCAGCCGATGCGCCTCGGCTTCATCGTGCTCGTCGACGACGAGGTCGCGTCGAGCGAATGGGAGCGGGAGCTCTACCGGATGGGCGTTCCGCCGGAGGTCGACGTCATCTTCGAGACGGTGGACGGTGCAGCCACGCGACTCGACGAGTTCGCCAGCGATCCGCGTCCCGGCATTCTCCTCACGGGCGACGTGGACTCGATGGTGCGGCTCGCGACGAAAGCGCGCACCGTGCGCACCGTGAACCTGGGCGGCATCCATCACCGCGCGGGCCGCACGCAGCGGCTGCGCTACGTCTTCCTCGCCCCCGACGAGGAGGGCGCCCTCCGCTCGCTCGAGGGCGCGGGCGTCGTCGTCACGGCGCAGGACGTTCCCGGCGCGCGGCCGGTGCCGCTGGCCGACGTGCTCAATGGGAAGGGTGACTGATGGTCGACGCTCCGATCCTCACCCTCACCGTGCTCGGCGCCGTCCTCGGCCTCGACGTCGTCAGCTTTCCGCAGGCGATGCTCTCGCGGCCCATCGTCGCGGCGACCATCGGCGGATCGGTGGCCGGCGATCCCGCCTCGGGGCTGCTCGCCGGCGCGGCGATCGAGCTGATGGCGCTCGAGACGCTGCCGGTCGGCGCGTCGCGCTACCCGGAGTGGGGCTCGGCGTCGGTGGTCGGCGGCGCGGTGCTCGGGCTGCACGGCGAGTCGCGCGCGGGTGCGCTGACGCTCGCGCTGCTCGCCGCGATCGCGACGGGATGGATCGGCGGATGGACGATGATCCAGCTCCGCCGGCTCAACGGGCTGTGGGCGCGGCGGCTGCGGCGCGCGATCGACTCGGGGAGCGGGGGCGCTGTGATCGGGCTGCAGTTCGGCGGGATGTTCGCCGACCTGCTTCGCGGCGGCCTCCTCACGCTGCTCGCGCTGCTCGCCTTCCTGCCGCTCGCCGAAGCGACGCTCGCCGTCTGGGGGGCGAGCGCCCGCTACTCGCGCGCCGCGGCGGTCGCGGTCGCGGCGTCGGTCGCGGCGGCGGCCGTGTGGAAGCTGCTTCGGGTGACCGAGGGAGCGCGCTGGTACTTCGCCGCCGGGCTCGCGTTAGGCCTTCTCGCGATGGCGCTGCAATGACGTCCGCGTCGAGCCCCGTCCCCGGCGGCGCACGCCAGCCGATGAAGACGCCGGCGCGCCCGGAGCCCGTCGTGCCGACGCTGCCGATCGTGACGCGCATCGAGATGGTGCTCCGGCTCTTCATGATCCAGAGCGCGTGGAACTACGAGCTCCTGCTCGGCAACGGGATCGGGTTCTGCGTCGAGCCCGCGCTGCGGCGACTCCCCGGCGGACGCAATGGGAGCGCCTATCGCGAGGCGCTCGCGCGGCAGAGCCAGTACTTCAACGCGCATCCATATCTCGCGGCGGTCGCGGTGGGCTCGCTGGCGCGCGCGGAGCTGGAGCGCGCCGAGCCGGCGCGCATCGAGCGCTTCCGTACCGCGCTCTGCGGGCCGTTAGGCAGCGTCGGCGACCGGCTGGTCTGGGCCGGGTGGCTGCCTTTCTGCTCCCTGCTCGGCCTCGCGGCCTACGGCGTGGGCGCCGGTCCGCTCACCGTGCTCCTCCTCTTCTTCGGCCTCTACAACGCGGGGCACGTCGCGCTGCGGGCGTGGGGGCTGAGCGTCGGCTGGCGGCGCGGGATGCGCGTCGCGCCCGCGCTGGCGAACCCGGTGCTGCGCGAAGGCCCCGGCCACCTCGCCCGCGCGACCGCGCTCGTCGCCGGGATCGCGCTCCCGCTCGCGCTCGGACGCGCGATCGGCCCCGGCCGGGGACTGCTCGGCGGCGTCGTGCTCATCGTCGCGCTCATGGGAGCGCTCGCCGCGCGGCTTCCGCAGTGGCTGCAGGGATGGCGGCTCGCACTCGGTGTTCTCGCCCTCTGGATCATCTACGCGCTCGCTCAACACACGGTGGTTCGATGAAGGTTGAACGCTCGGTCCGCATCGCCAACCGTAACGGCATCCACGCCCGGCCCGCCGCCGAGATCGTGAAGGTGGCGGCCAAGTTCAAGAGCGAGGTGACGCTCGTGCGCGACGACCTCGAGGTCAACGGCAAGAGCATCATGGGCGTGATGATGCTGGCCGCCGAGTACGGGTCGAAGCTCGACATCCGCGCGTCGGGCGACGACGCCGACGCGGCGGTCGACGCGATCGCGAGCTGCATCGCGAACAAGTTCGGAGAGAGCTAGTGGAGCATTCGCTCGCTGGTATCCCGGCGGCGCCGGGGATCGCGGTGGGACCGGTGTACCTTCTGCGCTGGGAGGTGCCCGAAGTCCGCTATCGCATCATCACCGACGAGCAGATCCCGCGCGAGATGGCCCGCCTCCACGAAGCCGTCGAGCGGGCGAAGGCGCGCCTGCACCAGGTGCGCGAGCGCGCCGAGCATCACGCCGGCGCGGACGAGGCGGCGATCTTCGACGTGCAGGCGTCGATGCTCGAGGACCGGGAGCTCATCGGCGCCGCCGAAGCCTACATCCGCCAGAACCTCGGCGCCGAGAAGGCGTTCGATCTCGTGATGCTCGACTGGCGGCGCCATTTCGCCGGGGCGAGCGTGCCGATGCTGCGCGAGCGCGTCGGCGATCTCACCGATCTCCACATCCGCGTTCTCTCGATCCTGCTCGGTCTCCCCGATCACGATCCGGTCGATCTGCCGAAGGGGTCGGGCGCGATCCTCGTCACGCACGATCTGACGCCGAGTCTCACCGTGCAGCTCGACCGCGAGGCGATCGTCGCGATCGCGACGGACGCGGGCACGCGCACGTCGCACGTCGCGATCCTCGCGCGCTCGCTCGGCCTTCCCGCGGTCGTGGGCCTGCGCGACATCACCTCGCGGCTCAGGGGAGGGGAGAAGCTGATCCTCGACGGCTCCGCGGGCGTGATCCTCGTCGATCCGTCGCCGGAAGAAGTCGAGGAGTATCGCGACCGCGCGCTGCGCGAGGTCCAGGAGCGGGACGAGCTGCGCGCCCTCGCCCACGTCGAAGCCGTGACGATGGACGGCGTGCCGATCACCATCCGCGCCAACGTCGATCTCCCGGACGAGGCGGAGGCGGCGGCGAACAGCGGCGCCGAGGGCGTTGGCCTGATGCGGACGGAGTTCCTCGTCGTCGGACGCGCCGCGATGCCCGACGAGGACGAGCAGTATCGTGCGTACCGCCGCGTCGTCGAGGCGTTCGAGGGGCGGCCCGTCGTGATCCGCACCTTCGACATCGGCGGCGACAAGCTCCCGGTCGGCGGATTTCCCGTCGAGGCGAATCCCTTCCTCGGATGGCGGGCCATCCGGATGTGCCTCGATCAGCCCGAGATCTTCAAGACGCAGCTCCGCGCGCTCCTCCGCGCCGCGGTGCACGGCGACGTCCGCATCATGCTCCCGCTGATCGTCACGCGCGACGAGGTGCAGCAGGCGCGCACGCTGCTCGCCGAATCGGTGGAGGAGCTGGCGCGCCGCGGGGCCGAGTTCCGCGCCGACGTCCCGCTCGGGATCATG
Organism: Gemmatimonadaceae bacterium; assembly: GCA_036262635.1. Lineage (GTDB taxonomy): Bacteria > Gemmatimonadota > Gemmatimonadetes > Gemmatimonadales > Gemmatimonadaceae > JABFXC01. Next base: position 7,683 of record DATAIN010000009.1, read on the forward strand.
ATCGAGACGCCGGCCGCCGCGATCGCCGCCGACACGCTCGCGAAGGATGTCAGCTTCTTCAGCATCGGGACGAACGATCTCGTTCAGTACACGCTCGCGGTCGATCGCGGGAACGCCAACCTCGCGTCGCGCTTCACGGCGTTGCATCCGGCCGTGCTGCAGCTCATCCGCCGGACCGTCGAGGTGGCGGAGGAGTACGGGCTCGACGTCGGCGTCTGCGGCGAGATGGCCTCGCAGCCCCTGATGGCGTTCGCCCTGCTCGGGCTCGGTGTGCGCAACCTCAGCGTGTCGCCGGTGGGCGTTCCGCTCATGAAGCGCATCGTGCGCGCGGTGCGGCTCGACGAGGCGGCGCGAGCGGCGAACGCCGCACTCGAAGCACCGACCGCGGCGCTCGCCGAGATGGAGCTGCGGCGCGTGCTCAACGCCGCGCTGGCGCAGAGCGCGCCGGTGCGCGACGGGTTGCTCGGCGCGGGCTGAGCCCCCTACATTTCATTCTTCCCCGCACGCCACTCGTGCGGGAGTCTCGCCGGACCGATTCGCCCGGCGAGGCGGTTCATTCTTCTTCGCATTCAGAAACGAGGAGCGCGGTGCCCGTCCATCGCCTGTTCACTTCCGAGTCGGTCACCGAAGGCCACCCGGACAAGATCGCGGACCAGATCTCCGACGCGATCCTCGACGCGATCCTCGCCGACGATCCGTCGGCGCGCGTCGCCTGCGAGACGCTCGTCACCACCGGGCTCGCCTGCGTCGCCGGCGAGATCACCACGAAGACCTACGTCGACATTCCGAAGATCGTCCGCGGGACGATCGAGCGCATCGGCTACACCGACGCGAGCTTCGGCTTCGACTCGAACACCTGCGCGGTGATCAACAGCATCGGGACGCAGTCCCCCGACATCGCGATGGGCGTGGGCACCGGCGGCGCCGGCGACCAGGGGATGATGTTCGGCTACGCGACCGACGAGACCGACGAGCTGATGCCGATGCCGATCATGCTCGCGCACCAGCTCACGCGCGCCCTCGCCGACCGCCGCAAGAGCGGGGACCTCAAGTGGCTCCGCCCCGACGGCAAGTCGCAGGTGACGGTCGTGTACGAGGACCACGAGCCGGTCGCGGTGGACACCGTCGTCATCAGCACCCAGCACGCGCCCGACATCAGCAACTCCAAGATCCACAAGGCCATCGTCGCCGACGTCATCGAGGCGACGATCCCGAAGGAGCTGCGGCCGAAGAAGGTGAAGTACCACATCAACCCCACGGGCCGCTTCGAGATCGGCGGGCCGCAGGGCGACGCGGGGCTCACCGGCCGCAAGATCATCGTGGACACCTACGGCGGCATGGGACGGCACGGCGGGGGCGCCTTCAGCGGGAAGGATCCCTCCAAGGTGGACCGCTCCGCCTGCTACGCCGCGCGCTGGGTGGCCAAGAACATCGTGGCCGCGAAGCTCGCCCGCCGCTGCGAGGTGCAGGTCGCCTACGCCATCGGCGTGGCCGAGCCCGTCTCGGTGCGCGTGGACACCTTCGGCACGAACACCGTCCCCGAGGCCCGCATCCTCGAGGCGGTGCTCGCCACCTTCGACCTCACCCCGAAGGGGATCGCCAAGGCGCTCGACTTGCGTCAGCCGATCTACAGCG
>DATAIN010000010.1:0-2043 GCA_036262635.1 Gemmatimonadaceae bacterium
CGGACGACGAGCTCGAGGTCGTCCGCGCCTAACGGCCTGAGGACGAAGACCCGGACGCGCGAGAGCAGCGCGCCGTTGATCTCGAACGACGGGTTCTCGGTCGTCGCGCCGACGAGCGTGATCGTCCCCGCCTCGACGTGCGGCAGGAAGGCGTCCTGCTGCGCCGTGTTGAGGCGGTGGATCTCGTCGGCGAAAAGGATCGTCCCCCGCCCTTCCCCGGCGAGCCGTTCCTCCGCCTCGCCGATGATCTCCCGGACGCGCGGCACGCCCTCGGTGACCGCGGAGAAGGGCACGAAGGCGCGGTCCGTGTACTGCGCGATGAGCCGCGCGAGCGTCGTCTTGCCCGTGCCCGGCGGACCCCAGAGCACCATCGAGCCGACGCGTCCCTGCGCGATCTCCTCGCGCAGCGGCCGCCCCGCCGCGAGCAGGTGTTGCTGGCCGACGTACTCCTCGAGCGTACGCGGCCGCATCCGCGCGGCGAGCGGCTGCGACGCGCGCGCCGCGAAAAGCGATTGCTGACGCCCGGCGTCAGCGGGCCCGCGTCGCGATCTCGACATGGTTGAGTGTCGCTACCATCGTGGCGTTCGCAGCCGCAGGCGAGGACGTCCGTACGCGCGAAAAAACGAAATCGCGCGGTGCATGCATCTTGCATGCCCGGATGCAGTCCCCGTTCCCCCTGCCTTGCCCTGCCCCATGATCGATCCTTTCCTCCTCGAAATCGTCGCCTGTCCCTGGGAGGGTAATCGCCTCCAGCTGGATGAGGGAATGCTCGCCTGTAGCGCAGGCCACCGCTTCCCCATCGTCGACGGTATTCCCGTGCTGCTGCGGGACGACGTTGAGCAGACCCATTTCCAGGCGACGCGCTCGCTGACCATCGCGCGCGGGGCGGCGCCGCCGGGGGAGTTCGAGAACCGCCAGGCGGGGGAGCTCGCACCCGGCGAGATCGATCCCATCGTCCAGGCGGAGGTCGCGGGAACGAACGGGATCATGTACAAGCCGCTCATCGGCAAGCTGCGGAGCTATCCGATTCCCGACCTCGCGCTCCCGCCCGGCGACGGCAAGCGGTTTCTCGAGATCGGATCGAACTGGGGACGCTGGTGCATCGCCGCTGCGCGGCTGGGCTACACGGTGGTCGGCGTCGATCCCTCGCTGCGCGGGGTCCGGGCGGCGAGCCGCGTCGCCGCGCAGCTCGGGGTCACCGCTCGATTCGTCGTCGGCGATGCGCGGTACCTCCCGATCCGCGACGAGACCTTCGACGTCGTCTACTCGTACAGCGTCCTGCAGCACCTCTCGAAGGAGGATGCGTCCGCGGGGCTTCGCCACGCCCACCGCATCCTGCGCCCTGGCGGCATGACGATGATCCAGATGCCGAACGCCTTCGGCCTGCGCTCGCTCTACCACCAGGCGCGGCGCGGCTTCCGGCCGGCGCGGGAGTTCGAGGTCCGCTACTGGACTCCGGCGGAGCTTCGCCGGCGCTTCGAGGAGCTCATCGGTCCGGCAAGACTCACCATCGACGGCTTCTTCTCCCTCAACCCTCAGGTCGCCGAGCGGCATCTGCTGCCCCTGCGCTACCGCGCGGTGGTGACGGTCTCCGACACCCTGAAGCGCTGGGGCGAGCGGTTTCCGATCTTCCAGCAGGTGGCGGACAGCCTGACGGTTTTCGCGCGCAAGCGCGGCCCGGCGGACGACGAAGCGCCCGTTCCTCCGCCGCGGGCCGCCGCCTAGACGAGCCGTCGCGCCGCGAAGAAAAGGGCGCAGCCGACGACGAAGGCCGCCGGGAAGCGCCAGTCGCGCTTGGCCTGGAACTCGGGGACGAGGTTCGACGCCGCGACGTAGAGCGTCACCCCGGCCGAGAGGGCGAGGCCGTGGCGGTGGATGATCGGTACCCAGTCCGCCGCCGCAACGCCGACGATCGTCGCGAGCCCGAGCGCGACGGCGGCGAGGAGCGCGCGCCGGCGGCTCGCCCCCGCGGCGAGGAAGATGCTCGAGATCGCGACCCCCTCCGGCACCTTGTGCAGCAGCACGGCGAGGAAGACGAGCACA
>DATAIN010000011.1:0-6499 GCA_036262635.1 Gemmatimonadaceae bacterium
GGTGGACTACCTGCCGCCGGTCGACGCGACCTTCGGCGACTGGCTGCGGGCGGCGGTGACGGCGGACCGTGAGCTGGTGCCCGACGACCGCTGGCGCTACCGCGAGGCGCTGGTGACGGCGTGCGAGCGGCGGGGCATCGCGCCGCACCACGCGGGCGTCGCGGACACCGAAGCGCTCGCGTGGCCGTCGCCGGCGCGAGCGACGCCGCCGCTGCGCGGGCTGGACTTCGCGATGGCGCAGTTCGCGGGCGATCCCGCGCACGCGCCGGACGCGGAGGAGCTCGAGCGCCAGGCGACGGTGCTCGGCCGGCTGGTGGCGCACCCGCAGTGGTGCGAGCTGTTCGGCCTCGCCGACCCGTCGCGCGCGGACCATCGCCTGCGGCTGCAGGGCGACGAGGTCTCGCTGCCGTGCGTGGAGTCGGTGCGCGTGGCGCGTCGGGTGGGGCCGGCGTACCGCGTCGTGTTCGAGGTCGTGGCCGAGGTGACGCAGCGCCGCGTGCTGGGCGCGGGCGAGCGCGGGCCGGCGCTCGAGGTGACGGGCGGCGCGACGATCATCGCGGGGCCGACGGGCGAGCTCCGCTGGATCATCGCGCGATCGCTCCTCGACGACGAGCGCCTGGCGCGCCTGCGCGAGTGGGCCGCGGGCGAGGGGGCGCGCGGGTACGCGATGGGCGACGACGGCGTGCTGCGGGCCGCCAACGCGGAGGCCGGCGTCGTCGAAGAGGCGTGGTAGCTGGCCGCCCTCGATCAGACCACGATGTTGAGCAGCCGTCCCGCCACGAAGATCACCTTCTTCGGCGTCCCCGTGACGAACTTCGCGATGTTCGGCTCCTGCATCGCGAGCGCGAAGGCCTCGTCCTGCGTGATGGTCTTCGACACGCGGATCGTCCCGCGCAGCTTGCCGTTGACCTGCACCGCGAGGGCGACCTCGTCCTCGGTCGCGAGCGCCGGGTCGAACGCCGGCCACCCGCCATCGAGCACACTCCCCCGGCCGCCGAGCTTCTCCCACAGCTCCTCGGCGATGTGGGGCGCGAAGGGGGCGACCATCTGCACCAGGGGGCGCACCTCGTCGACGTGCGGGGTGCGCTCGCCGCGCCGCAGCACGTTCATGTACTCCATCATCGCCGCGACGGCCGTGTTGTAGGAGAGGCGCGGGATGTCCTCGCCGACCTTGCGGATGGTCTGGTGCAGCTTGCGCATGACGTCCACGTCGGGACTGCCCGACGCCGGCTGCGCCGTCGCCGCGTGCGTCGAGCTCCACAGCTTGTCGAGGAAGCGCTTGACGCCGATGATGCCGGCGTCGCGGAAATCGCCGCCTTCCTCGTAGGGCCCGAGGAACATGAGGTACGTGCGAAACGCGTCGGCGCCCCAGCGCTCGATGTACTCATCGGGGTTGACGACGTTCCCCTTGCTCTTCGACATCTTCGCGCCTTCGCGGATGATCAGTCCGTGAGCGCGGAACCTCGTGAACGGCTCCTCGAAGTGGACGAGCCCCGCGTCGTGCAGCACCATCGTGACGAAGCGCGCGTAGAGCAGGTGCAGCACGGCGTGCTCGTTGCCGCCGATGTACGAGTTCACCGGCAGCCACTTCCTCGTCAGCGCCGCGTCGAAGGCGACGTCCTCGCGATCCGCGCTCGGGTAGCGCAGGAAGTACCAGGCGCTGTCGAGAAAGGTGTCGGAGACGTCGGTCTCGCGGCGCGCGCGCTTCCCGCACTGCGGGCAGGCGACGTGGTACCACTCCTCGTGGCGCGCCAGGGGCGAGATCCCCGAATCGTCAGGCCTCACGTCCTCGACGTACGGCAGCTCCACCGGCAGGTCCTTCTCCGGGACGGGCACCGTACCGCACGACTCGCAGTAGATGATCGGGATCGGCGGGCCCCAGTAGCGCTGCCGCGAGATGCACCAGTCGTGCAGCCGGTAGGTCGTCACCGACTCCGCGGCGCCGCTGCTCGCCAGCCAGGCGACGATGCGCTCCTTGGCCCGCGCCACGGGCATGCCGTCGAACTCGCCCGAGTTCACGACCCGCGCGGCGGTGGTCTCGACGTCGGCCGCCTCGAGCGGTGCGCCAGGGTCCACTCCCTCGCTCGCCACCACGCGCACGATGGGCAGCCCGAACTCGCGCGCGAAGTCGAAGTCGCGCTCGTCGTGGCCCGGCACGGCCATGATCGCGCCGGTGCCGTACTCCATGAGTACGTAGTCGGCGATCCAGATCGGGATTGCCGCGCCGGTCGCCGGATTGATCGCGGTCGCGCCGGTGAAGGCGCCCGTCTTCTCCTTGCTCGTCTTGCGCGTGATCAGGTCCTGCCGTGCCGCGCGCTCGCGATAGGCCTGCACCTCCGCGCGCTGCTCGGGCCGGGTGATCGCGTCGACCAGCGGATGCTCGGGCGCGAGCACGAGGTACGTCGCGCCGAAGATCGTGTCCGGGCGCGTCGTGAAGACGCTGATGTCGTCGGTGCGGTCGCCGTCGTCGCTGACGCGGAAGGTGACCCGCGCTCCCTCGGAGGCGCCGATCCAGTTCCGCTGCGCGGTGCGGGTGGTCTCCGACCAGTCCATCTTCTCGAGATTCTTCAGCAGCCGCGGCGCATAGTCCGTGATCCGGAAGAACCACTGCTCGAGCTGGCGCTGCTCGACCGGCGTCTTGCAGCGCTCGCAGACGCCCCCCTCGACCTGCTCGTTGGCGAGCACGGTCTTGCAGCTCGGGCACCAGTTCACCGCCGCGCGCTTCTTGTAGGCGAGCCCGCGGTGGTAGAGCTGGAGGAAGATCCACTGCGTCCACTTGTAGTACGACCGGTCCGTGGTCGACAGCTCGCGGCTCCAGTCGACCATCAGGCCGGCGCGATGCAGCTGGCGGCGGAAGTTCGCGATGTTCCGCGGAATCAGCTCGCTCGGGTGGACGCCGACCTTGAGGGCGTAGTTCTCCGAGTGGATGCCGAACGCGTCATAGCCGATCGGCTCGAATACGGTGTGCCCTCGCAGCCTCTGAAATCGTCCATGGATGTCATTCCCAGTGAACGCGTAGAGGTTGCCGATGTGCAGCCCTTCCGCGCTCGGATAGGGGAACATCATGAGCTGGTAGAACGGCTTCTCCCCGCGGGCGAGGTCGGGAGAGTTGGCGCGGCGCGCGTCCCAGCGCGCCTGCCACTTCGCTTCGACCGTGGCGGGAACGTAGTCCGGGACCTCGGCGTCCGGACGCGCGGGGGTAGTCGTGGGATCTGCCATGATGAACCACGAAATCTAGCGGGGCGAGCGAGCGGACGTCCATGACCGAGAGAGCAGCAGGCATCCCCACCACGACGCGTCGCGAAGGCGGCAGCGGTCGCACGCTTCGCCGGCGCATCCTGCTCGGCTCGGCGATCGCCGTCGTCATCGTGCTCGGCGCGCTGTCATGGGCCGGCACCGTGGGCATCGGCGGCATCTTCCACCGCGAGGCCGAGCTGCGCATCCGCGACGCGGCGCAGCGCTCGGCGCTGTTCGTGGACCGGATGCTCACCGAGCGGCAGCGCGAGATGGAGATGCTCGTCACCTCGCCGATGGCGATCGACGCGGCGCGCGCGGGATCGGCGCGCGCCGGCACCCTCGCCCTCGAGAAGGAGCCGATCGAGGCGCTGGAGCAGCGCTTCAACGACACGCGCACCCTCGACGTCGATCCGCGCCTGCGCCGCTACCTCCGCGAGCTCGACACCCGCATCGGCGCGATCGAGGCGATCATCACCGATCAGTGGGGACACAACATCGTCATCACGGCGATGACGCAGGACTTCATGCAGGGGGACGAGAGCTGGTGGCAGATGGCCGCCGACAACGGCTCGACCCCCGCCGCGGCGGAGTTCGACGACTGGTCGAAGCAGGTCGTGATGACGATGGCCGGCGCGATCCACGACCCGTCGACGCAGCGCACGATCGGCGTGATGAAGCTGACCTTCAACCTCGCGCGCACCGACAGCGCTCTCGCGCGCAGCGGCGGCACGAGCGGCGGGATCCGCGTCGAGCTGATCGACGGCGAGGGGAACGTTCTCGCGAGCTCGGGCGACACGCCGCGGATGAAGCGCTTCGCCGGCGCACGGCCGGCGCTGACGTCGGCGGACACGGTGCTGCACTACACCGCGGACAGCCGCGAGAACATGCTCGCCGCGGTCCCGGCGGGCACGGGCGGCTGGCGCGTCGTCGCGCACGTCGACGAGGATACCGCGCTCATCGACGCGCGCCGCATCCAGCGCACGCTCGCCTTCGCGACGGTGCTCGTCGCGCTGCTGCTGCTGATCGGACTGGCCTACCTCGACCGCTTCGTCGCGCAGCGCATCACGCATCCCACCGAGCGCCTCGCGATCGTCGCCGAGCGGGTGGCGGCGGGTGACCTGTCGGCGGAGCTCGATCAGGTGTCGACCGCGGACGACGAGATCGGCCGCCTGAGCCGCGCCACCGCGACGATGATCCAGGAGCTGCGCCGACTCGCGCGGGCGCTCCGCAGCACGTCGAGCGAGACCGCGGCGATGGCCGGCGAGATCACGAGCGGCGCGGCCGCGATGGCGACCACCGCCGAGGCGATGGCGCTGACGTCGAGCGACCTGAGCGAGCAGTCGGGGACGATGTCACAGGCGATCACCCAGTTCAGCAACGACGCGACGCGGCTGGTCGCGATCTCGTCGGAGCTCGACGCGGGCGCGCAGGAGGGGCTCGAGCGCAACGTCAGCCTGCGCGACCTCGCGGCGACCAACCGCGCGCGGCTCGACGAGAGCGCGACCGCGCTCGAGACGCTCGCCGCCGACGTCACGGCCAGCGCGACCGCCGCCGACTCGCTCGCCCAGGCGTCGGAGGAGATCCGCGCCTTCGTCACCTTCGTGCAGAAGATGGCGCGCCAGTCGAAGCTGCTCGCCCTCAACGCGGCGATGGAAGCGGCGCGCGCCGGAATCCACGGCCAGGGCTTCGCGGTCGTCGCCAGCGAGGTACGTCGACTCGCCGCCGAGGCGGCGGACAACGCCGAGCGCACGGAGACGCTGGTGCGCGAGGTGCTCGCCCGCGTCGGCGACTCGCGCGCGACCACGGCCCGCACGGTGGAAGCGGTGGCCTCGGTCTCGAGCGCGACGCGTCAGGGACTCGACTCGTTCTCGCTGATCCAGTCCGCGGTGGTCGAGAACGAGGAGTGGATGCGCGCGATCTCGCGCGCCTCGGCCGAGACGCACTCGCTGATCGGCGAGATGACGAAGCGGCTCGAGTCGGTGTCGAAGACGACCGAGACCTTCGCCGCGTCGATGCAGGAGGTGGCCGCGTCGAGCGAGGAGCAGAGCGCGAGCACCGCCGAGATCGCGGATGTCGCCCGCGCGCTCGCCCGCTCCGCCGAGGAGCTGGCCCGTCTCGCGTCAGCGTTCCGGCTCGACGACGTCCCCGCACCGCCGGAGGGGACGCCGGGAGTGCCGGTGGTGGTCCCCGAGCGCGAGCTGGAGACCGCGTAGTGGTCGCCTACGGCTTCACCATCGTCCCGCTGATCGGGCGCTTCGTCGGGCGCTCGCTGCGCTTGTACAGGTAGACGCAGCTCTCCAGGCGCGCGCCCTTCGCGTCGGCGACGGCGAACTGGGCGCCTTCGTAGGCGCAGGCGCCGGCGTAGCGGCCGTCCTTGCTCACCGCGTAGTACGTGAGGTCGAAGTAGGGACGCCCGCGCTCGTCGAGCAGGCGCGACTCCGTCATCGCGATCACGCGCTGCATCACGCGGATCAGCGCCTGCTCCGGCGAGAGTCCCTGGCGCATCAGCTCCACGGCCAGGAAGGCGCCGCAGACCTTGATGTTCGCCTCGCCGCGCCCCGTGGAGCCCGCGGCGCCGACCTCGTTGTCGCAGTACTGCCCCGCCCCGATGATCGGGCTGTCGCCGACGCGGCCGGGGATCTTCCACGACAGTCCGCTCGTCGTCGTCACCGAGCCGATGTCTCCCTTCGCGTCGATCGCGTTCATGTTGATGGTGCCATACGTCATGGCAACGCCACGCGCGTCGTAACTGACCTTGCTCCCCCGTTCCCCGTCGAGCCACGGCTCCAGGCGCGAGCTCCGCGTCGCGCCGGAATCCTTCGCCGGCGGCTCGATCCAGTTGTCGTCGGCGTTCTGGCGCCGCTTCCAGCGCAGCCAGTCCTCGCGGCTCTGCTCCGTGAGGAGGTTCTGCTCCTTGAACCCCATCTCGAGCGCGAACCGTTTCGCCCCCTCGCCGACGAGCATGATGTGGTCGGTGTAGTCCATCACCGCCTTCGCGACGAGCGAGGGCGTCGCGATCCCCTCGAGCGCGGCCACCGCGCCGGCGCGCTTCGTCGGCCCGTGCATGCAGCTCGCGTCGAGCTGGACGACGCCGTCCTCGTTAGGCAGCCCGCCGAGCCCCACCGACTGGTCGTTGGGATCGAGCTCCTGGATGTTGACGCCGGCGATCGCCGCGTCGAGCGGGTCGGCGCCCTTTCCGATCATCTCGTAGGCCCGGGCGACTCCGCGCAGCCCGTTCGCCGACGAGATCACGATGGGACGC
>DATAIN010000012.1:0-3200 GCA_036262635.1 Gemmatimonadaceae bacterium
GGAGAGTCGCTCCTCTATTTCCCCAGCTGCCTTGTTGGTGAAGGTGAAGGCGCAGATCCGCGCCGGGTCGAGCGCGAGCTTCTCGAGCAGGAAGCGGATGCGCTCGATGAGGCAGTACGTCTTCCCCGCCCCGGGCCCCGCGAGCACCAGCGTCGGCCCCGCGCCCGCCTCGATCGCCTTGCGCTGCGACTCCGACGGCACCTTGGGAGGTGCGGTCGGATTTGCCGAGCTGAGGGAGAGGTCAGGCACCGTCATGGATGAGGCAAAGATGGCCGTTTGCCTCGAATCACGACAGTCCGGATCGTTGCTGGACGAAGCGAACTACCGGCTAGCGCGGTGGGTTGGCGCTCAGCTTCGCGGGGCCGCAGGCGCTGGGAACCGCGCAACCGCTCTGTGGCGAGTGCACCGCTAGCTCGGGAGCTGGGCGCGGCGGGTCAGCCGCTCGAAGCGCGGATCTCGTCTCAACGGATCCCACAACGGCTCGAGCCGGAGTAGAGCGGGTGAAAGGCGCGCCGGAATCGAGACCAGCCGCTCGAGGATCGCGATCGCGCGTTCGTTCTCGCCGAGCAGCACGTAGGCAAGTGCGACGTTCTGGAGCGAGATCGGGCCGCTGATCGCATCGGTGGCCGGTGGGTCGGATGCCATGACGATCGCCGCCTCGGCGAGGGCCGAGTCGCGGCGACCCGACCCTGCATATGCGACAGCCAGGGCGCTTCTCAGGATGTTCTGTGTCCGACGAGAGCCCGCCGGCGCCTCTCGTCGCTCGCTTTCCAGCTCGACCCGCGCCGAGTCGAAGTATTCGCGCGCGCGCAGCGAGTCGCCAAGGAGGCGCGCGGCCGTAGCGCGCCGGAGATTCGTGCTGCTGAGCCATTCGTCCCATGCGTCGCCGGAGGGGCTTCGGGACCCGGCGAGAGCCAGCGCGCCCTGGTAGTTCCGCCGCAGGAGCTCGAGCTGAAAGGGCAGCTTCATCGCCGGGAATCCATCGGATGCGCTGGCTGCCTGGTCGAGAACGTGCCGAGCAGCGACGGTGTCGCCGTCGCGTAACAATGGAATCCACGTCAGATAGGTGTAGGCGAAGGCCTCCTGAGGGTCGAGCGATAGCGCCTGCTGCATCGTTCGCTCGGCCGCGTCCCACCGGCGCAGCCACACCTGGAGCTGTCCGAGATTGAGTAGAGGAGACCGCCAGCGCGGATCGAGGGTTGCGGCTCTCTCGTAATAGCGAATCGCCTCATCCCAGTTTCCCTGCCGCTTGTAGACGTTGCCGATGAACATCACGACCTGCGCGTCGCCCGGACGGCCCGCGTGCGCCCTGCGCAGGTACGAGAGGGCACGCGCATAATCGTCGCAGCACACGTAGTAGTAGTGACCCATCGCCTTCAGGGCATCGGGAAGCTCCGGGTCGAGCCGGAGCGCGGTCTCGCCGGCGAGCCTCGCCTGCTCGAGGTGATCCGCCCCGAGGGCATTCAGCCAGAAGGCCTCGGTATGGGCGTACGACAGCCACGCATGCGCCAGCGCGAAGCCGGAGTCGCGGCGCACGGCCCTCTCGAGCATGTCGATCGCCGCGACGCGATTCGGCGCGGACCAGGTGCGAACGAGGAAGGACCGGCTGCGAAGATAGTCCTCGTACGCCTCGAGACTCGCGGTCGGAATCGTGCGCGGTGTGCGCTGCGGCGCTTCGACCGCGACGTGAAGCTCGTCCACGACACGGTCGGCGATGCCGGACATCAGCGCGAACAGCGCCTTCGTCTCGGTGAGATCCTCGTCGAGCACCGCCGCCCATACGCCGGCTTCGTCGCGGACACGAATGAGTTGCGGGCGGATGCGCACGCGCGCAGGAACGCTCGTCGACCGCAGGACGGTGACCGTCCCCAGGAGCACGTAGTCCGCGCCGACCTCTCTGGCCATCTGGTGCGTCGTGGCCGCCCGTTTCGCGTAGTGCGCCGCGGTTTGCCCACTGACCACACTCAGCCCGGGCACCATGGCGAGGCGCGAGGTGATCTCGTCGGTGATCCCTTCCGTCAGATGGGCATCCTCTTCCGCGCCGAGATTGCGGAATGGGAGGACCACGACACGCGGTGTCTGAGTGCGCGCACCCCCCATTCCACCCTGCCGCATGGCGACGAAGCCGGCCGCGGCCAGCGCGACGACCGCGGCTGCCGCCCCCGCGAGCGACCATATCCGCGACTGCGGGCGCGACTTCTCGCTGCCGACGGGGTGCGGGGGTGGACGTACCGGCTCCGCCACATCGCGGGCGGCCGGAGCGGACTGGCGCTCCCACGCAGGAGGACGAGTCTCGACCGACGTCGCTGCCCGGTGCTCTTCTCGACGAATGAGCGCCGCGAGCGCGTGAGTCTCCGCGGAGGGTTCCACCTCGTATTCCGTCGCGAGCTGGCGAGAGAACGCCTCGTACGCGCGGAGCGCGGCCGCCCGGTCGCCAACCCGATGAAGAAAGCCCATCAAACGCCGCGCGACGGCTTCGTCCGGCGGCATCAGTTCGGCCGCGCGGCGCGCCCATTTACCAGCCCCCGCCGCGTCGCCGTTCGCTGCAGACGTCTCCGCAAGCGCCCAGGCCCCTTCAGCCGCTCGCTGCCTCAGGCGAGCGCGCTCGGCGTCGAGCCACCGCTCGAAACCGGGCGCCGCCGGGATGAAGAATCCGTCCAGCAGATCGCCCCGGTACAGCGGAAGCGCGGCGGCGGGGCATTTCGTGTCCAATGCCGTCTCGAAGGCGGCCACGTCGCACCAGACCCGGTCGAAGTCCAGCCCGACCTCGGTATCCCGGCGAGTGAGGATCGCATCCGCCCCGAGTGCGCGCCGCAGCACGTACAGCGCCTGGTTGAGCGCGGCCCGCGCGTGCGACTCGTTCGACTCGGGCCAGAAGAGCGCGAGGAGCTTGTCGCGCCGTTGGAGTCCCCTCGGCACTGCCGCGGCGAGGTATGCGAGGAGCGCGGCACGCTTCGGTCGGCCGACGAGACTCGATGCAGCGCCTCCCTCCGAGGCGCTGAGATGGAAGGGGCCGAGAACGCGAAGCTCGACCACACACCCCCCTGATCAGGGAGAGACTCGCCTCTCATTGCCGTCCGGTGAGACAGCGGTGAGGAGGCGGTGAGACCCCACGGCTATGCTAGGCGGCGAGTCATGCCGCCACAAGGCGGGCGGTGGACGCTATGACCCTGGCGAGGAGGAAGCCCATGAAGTCGAGC
>DATAIN010000013.1:0-5554 GCA_036262635.1 Gemmatimonadaceae bacterium
TCGCTGGGCTCGGCAAAATCGCAGAAAAAAAGTCAACTGATCCCCCGGAGGGACGATGTGGCGGAAATGGTTCGTCGGAGCGGTTCTCCCGGTGTTCGCGAGCAGCGTGGCGCTCGCGCAGACCGGGACGATCACGGGAACGGTCACCTCGTCTGACGGCGGCGCTCCGGTCGCGAGCGCGACGGTCGTCGTCCTGGGCACGAGCCTGGGCGCGGTCACGCGCGAGGACGGACGCTACAGCATCGCGGTGAATGCGGGGACTTACAGCCTGCGGGTCGCGCGCATCGGGTTCACTCCCGATACGGTGAGCGGAATCGTCGTCACTGCCGGAGCAGCGACGACCGCCGACGTCCAGCTCCGGGTCGCGGCGCAGGTGCTCGGCGAGGTGGTCTCCATCGGCTACGGCACCCAGCAGGCGCGCGATCTCACCGGCTCGGTCGCGGTGACGACGACGAAGGACTTCAATACGGGCCGAGTGGTCGCCCCCGAGGAGCTGATCCGCGGCAAGATCCCCGGCGTGCAGGTCATCGACCAGAACGAGCCGGGACAGGGGATCACGGTGCGCATCCGCGGCGGAACGTCGGGGGGCACGAACAGCTTCGGCGCGTCGAACGATCCGCTCTACGTGATCGATGGCGTGCCCCTCGAGGTCGGCGGTGGCGCGTCGGCGGGACGCAACCCGCTGAACTTCCTCAACCCGAACGACATCGAGTCGATCACGGTCCTCAAGGACGCGTCTTCCACCGCGATCTACGGCTCGCGCTCGGCGAACGGCGTCGTGATGATCACGACGAAGTCGGGACGCAGCGGGCCGGCGGTGAGCTACACCGTCACCAGCTCCACGTCGCGCGTCACCGGCGGGCCGGACATGGTGAGCGCGGCGCAGTTCCGCGCCGCCGTGGCGCAGTACGCCGGGTACCGCTCGGCGATGCTCGGCAACGCGAACACCAACTGGCTCGACGCGGTGGAGCAGGACGGCCGCGGGATGGAGCACAACATCGGCCTCGCCGGCCATCGCTCCGACATGTCCTACCGCCTGAGCCTCAACTACCTCGACCAGACCGGCGTGCTCCAGGGGACGGCGACGAAGCGGAGCGGGGTCGCGCTCAACTACAACGACCGGCTCTACAACCGCCTCAACCTGCGCGTGAACCTCAAGGGCTCGCGGACGAAGGACCTCTTCACGCCTAACGGCGTGCTCGGCAACGCGGTGGCGTATCCCTCCACGCAGCCGATCTTCACGAACACCGGGTCGTACTACGAGTTCCGCGGCGCGGGCGGCGTGGCGATCACCGGCGTGCCGAACAACCCGGTCGCGATCCTCGCCCAGATCCAGGATCAGGGCACGACGCTGCGCAGCCTCGGCAACGTCGAGGGCGAGTACGAGCTGCCCTTCCTCAGCGGGCTCACGGCGACGGTTCGCGGCGGCTACGACGTCGTCCGCGCCGACCGCACGACCTTCACGCCGACCACCGTCTACTCGCAGCAGACCGCCACGAACCCGGGGAACATCTACCGCAACATCCCCGAGCAGCAGAAGACGGTGCTCGACGCCTTCGCGAAGTACGAGCGGGCGATCAGCGAGCTCTCGAGCACCTTCGACGTCACCGCCGGCATCTCGACCGAGCGCTTCCGCGGCGACTATCCGTCGTTCAGCGTGGACAGCCTGACGACGAACCTGCTCGGCCCGAACGGCATCCCGAGTGCCCGCCGCCAGCAGAGCTCCTTCTACAACATCGACGAGTCGCGGTTGAACTCGGGCTTCGGTCGAGCGAACTGGAACCTGCTCGACCGCTACCTCTTCACCGCGACGGTGCGCCGCGACGGCTCGTCGCGCTTCGCGCTCGGTCACCAGTACGCCACCTTCCCCTCGGCGGCGTTCGCCTGGCGCATCACCGACGAGCCGTTCCTCAAGGGGAAGACGCCGCTCTCCGACCTCAAGCTGCGTCTGGCCTGGGGAAAGAACGGGAACCAGGCGGTGCCGAACTACGTCGCCTACCTGCGCTACACCTACGGCCAGTCCACCGCGCAGGCGCAGCTCGGCAACCAGTTCGTCCCGACCATCCGGCCGGAGCCGAGCGATCCGAACCTGCACTGGGAGACGTCGACGCAGACCAACGCCGGCTTCGACTACGGGCTCTGGAACGACCGGATCAAGGGGACCGTCGACTACTACACCAAGCGCACGACCGACGTGCTCTTCGACGTGCCGTCGCCCGCGGGTGCGGGTCTGTCGAACCACGTCTTCACGAACATCGGCAGCATCCAGAACCGCGGGCTCGAGCTCGCGCTGAACGCGATGATCTACGACGGCGGGAAGCGCGGCTTCAGCTGGTACACGAACTTCAACGCCTCGACGAACAGCAACAAGCTGATCTCGACGGGACGCGCCGGCGTCACGCAGCTGCTCACCGGCGGGATCGCGGGCGGCGTCGGGACGAACATCCAGGTGCTGCAGCCGGGATACCCGATCCTCTCCTTCCTCGTGTACCACCAGATCGGCGACACCTCGGGTGTGCCGATCTACGAGGATCGCAACAAGGACGGCGTCATCAACGGCAAGGACCTGCGTCCCTTCCACAACCCGGCGCCGAAGTGGATCCTCGGCCACACGTCGAACTTCACCTGGATGGGCTTCGACGCCAGCGCCACGCTGCGCGCGTACCTCGGCAACTACGTGTACAACAACGTCGCGTCGAACCTCGGCTACTACAACATCCTGACGCTCGCCAACGCGCCGACGAACCTGCACGCGTCGGTGCTGAAGACGCATTTCATCCAGCCGCAGTACCAGTCCGACATCTACGTCGAGGATGCGTCCTTCCTGCGGATGGACAACCTCACGCTCGGCTACACCATCGGGTCGATCCCGATCTTCGGCGGCCGCGTGCGGGAGATCCAGGGCACGCGCGTCTTCGGCACCATCCAGAACGTCTTCACGAAGACGAAGTACAGCGGTGTCGATCCGACCGCTGGACTGAACGGAATCGACAACAACATCTATCCACGCTCGCGCACGTTCGTTGCGGGCCTGTCACTCGGCTTCTGAGAAGGGAGAGGCATACATGCGCAGAACCATGACACGGCTCGCGGTCGCCGGAGTGCTCCTCGCCGTCAGCGCGACGGCGTGCGGGGACCTCACGGTCGAGCCGAAGAGCCAGATCACCGGGGCGAACGTCTTCACCGACCCGTCCTCCTACAGATCGTTCCTCGCCAAGCTGTACGGGGGTCTCGTGCTCACCGGGCAGAGCGGCCCGGCCGGCAACGGCGACGTCGCTGGGATCGACGAGGGCTTCTCCCAGTACATCCGCGGCTACTGGCAGCTCCAGGAGCTGCCGACCGACGAAGCGATCATCGGGTGGGGAGACATCGGCCTCCCCGAGCTGAACACGATGACCTGGTCGGCGTCGAA
Organism: Gemmatimonadaceae bacterium; assembly: GCA_036262635.1. Lineage (GTDB taxonomy): Bacteria > Gemmatimonadota > Gemmatimonadetes > Gemmatimonadales > Gemmatimonadaceae > JABFXC01. Next base: position 3,413 of record DATAIN010000013.1, read on the forward strand.
CGTCTTCGTGAACGCGATGTACTCGCGCATCTACTACCAGGTGGCGCTCGTCAACCAGTTCCTCCGCGAGACGACGCCGTCGAAGCTGAGCGCACGCGGCGCGACCGCGCAGCTCCAGGCCGAGGTCGCGGGGTACCGGAACGAGGCGCGCTTCCTTCGCGCGCTGAGCTACTGGCACGCGGTGGACCTCTTCGGGAACGTCCCGCTCGTCGACGAGAACTTCGAGGTCTCGGGGCTCCCGACGCAGAAGTCGCGGACGGAGGTCTTCAACTATGTCGAGTCGGAGCTGAAGGCGATCCGTCCCTCGCTGCCCGCGAAGAGCACCGGCGACTTCTACGCGCGGGCGAGCCAGGCGGCGGTGGACATGCTGCTCGCCAAGCTGTACCTGAACGCGCAGGTCTACACCGGCACCGCGCGATGGTCCGACGCGCGCGCCGCGGCGGAGGCGGTGATCGCCGCGGGGTTCACCCTCGATCCGGTGTACCAGCATCTCTTCGATGCCGACAACAACTCCTCACCGGAGCTGATCTTCTCGGTGCCGCAGGATGGGCAGCGCACCCAGACGTGGGGTGGCATGACGTACCTGGTGCATGCGGCGGTCGGCGGCAGCATGGACCCGGCGCGCTTCGGGATCAACGGCGGCTGGTGGGGACTGCGCATGCGCCCGAGCCTCGCCGACCGCTACGCCGCGCTCCCCGCGGGTGACTCGCGCGCGGCGATCGTGTACACGTCAGGCCAGTCGAAGAACGTCGGCAGCATCGGCGACTTCAGCCAGGGTTACGGCTACCCGAAGTTCCGGAACATCTACGCGAACGGATCGCGCGGCTCGGACCTCGCCTTCCCCGACACCGACTTCCCGATGTGGCGCCTCGCCGACGCGTATCTCATCTACGCCGAGGCGGTGGTGCGCGGCGGCGGCGGCACGATGACGCAGGCCGTCGCGTACGTGAATGCGCTGCGCCAGCGCGCCTACGGCAGCACCGTCGCGAACATCACCGCGACCGACCTCACGCTTCCGTTCATCCTCGACGAGCGCTCGCGCGAGCTCGCTTGGGAGGGCCACCGCCGCCAGGATCTCATCCGCTTCGGGCAGTTCTCCGACGTGGGCGTCTGGCAGTGGAAGGGCGGCATCCAGGCCGGGAAGACGATGGAGAAGTACAAGGATCTCTATCCGATCCCGGCCAACGAGCTCGCGGCCAACCCGACGGTCAAGCAGAACCCGGGCTACTGACGTTTTCTTTTCACGCTGGCTGGATGCGGATGCACTCGCGTCCAGCCAGCGTGTCTTTTTCCCCGATGCAAACTCTCCCGATGTCCGCTCGCAGCCTCACGCTCGCCCTCGCACTACTCGTCTTTCCCGCCTGCGGAGGAAAGAGCTCGACCGCGCCGATCGGCAAGCCGTATGTCCCGCCGACGCGTCCATCGCTCGACCAGACGTACCGGCCGAGCGGCCACGCGGCGGCGGGCGACGTCGCGGTGCATCTCTTCGACTGGCGATGGACCGACATCGCGAGCGAGTGCGAGACGCGGCTCGGCCCCGACGGCTTCAAGGCGGTTCAGGTCTCACCGCCGCAGGAGCACAGCATCACGCCGAGCCACGACTGGAGCGAGCGCTATCAGCCGGTGAGCTACAGCATCGAGCGCAGCCGCTCGGGCACGGGCGCCGAGTTCCGCGACATGGTCGCGCGCTGCAGGACGGCGGGGGTCGACATCATCGTCGACGCGGTGATCAACCACATGACGAACTTCCCGAGCCCCGGCACGGGGAGCAACGGGACGGCGTACACCAAGTACAGCTACCCGGGACTCTACACACCGGCCGACTTCCATCCGCCGTGCGAGGTGAACAACTACCAGAACGCGGCGAACGTCCAGGAGTGCGAGCTGTTCAGCCTCCCCGACCTGAACACCGGCTCGGCGAGCGTGCGGCAGAAGATCGCCGACTATCTGATCGGTCTGGCGCGCGTCGGCGTCGCCGGGTTTCGCGTCGACGCGGCGAAGCACATCCAGCAGGTGGAGCTCGACAGCATCATCGCGATCGTGAACCGGACGCTCGTCGCGGAGGGGAAGGCGCGGCCGTACTTCTATCTCGAGGTGAGCGGGGGCAGCGGCGAGGCGCTCTCGGAAAATGATTACTTCGGC
>DATAIN010000014.1:0-3655 GCA_036262635.1 Gemmatimonadaceae bacterium
CCCGGCGCGCGCCGAGCTCACGCCGCGCTTTCGCTCGCCTCACCAGGCTCGGCGCGCATCGTCTCGGGATCGATTCCCACTCGCCGGCACCAGGCCTCGTATTCGGCCGGAACGATCTCCGACGGCTTGATCTCGCTCCGGCCGCCCCAGAAGACGTTCGTGTAGAGCACCGGGATCCCGACGCTCGCGAGATGCTCGTCGATCGCCGCCTTGTGCGCGAGGACGGTCGCCTTCTCGGTGCCGTGCGCGACGGCCATGATGTTCACGTGCGCGAACTCCTCGCCCCCTTCGCGCCAGTACGCGTGGGTGAGGATGTGGTGTCGACCCACCTCGCGCCCCGCCTCGATCTCGCGCCCAGGGGGCACGCGCCAGTGGAAGAGCGCGTTGTAGCGCGTCACCCGAGGCCCGCCGCTGCTCGGCTTCACGTGCTCGAGAAAGGTCGAGAAGCGACCGATCACCCCGCGCGCCGCGAGCGACTCGGCGACGCGAAGGAACTCCTCGTACGAGACCTTCGCCTCGGCGGCACGTGCGCGCCACGGCTCGGGGCCGATCTCCTCCAGCGCGAGCTCGCGCTTGAGCGCGCCGAGCACCCGCCAGTCGAGCGGGGAGAGCTCGACGATGTTCGTGTCGAGCACGCGTCCCGGCTCGTCGGTGCGGGCGCCGGGCTCCATCCCCTTGCGCCGCACGTGCCCGACGCCTAACGCGAAGAGACGCTTCGCCGGCATGATGCGGTACGCCTCGGCGCCGACGATCCGCGCCAGCGCATCGCAGTGCTTCCGCATCGAGAATCCCACCGGCACCTTGAGCGTCGTCCAGAGCCGGTAGACCGAGCCGCGTGTCTCGCCGTCGGTCGAGCGGATGACGACATGACCCGAGAACGGGTCCTCCTTCGACATGTACTCGAACGCCGAGTCGAGCTTCGCGGACGGCACCTTCCACGCGACGAGCGCGCCGGGCGCGAGGTTCGTCGCCATCAGCGTCTGCCGCACGCGGCGGATCGTATTCGCCTCGAGCATCGCGCGGATTCGCTCGTGCACCACCGCTTCGGACAGCTCGGCGAGCCGCGCGATCTCGGCGAAGGGGTCCGGGAGGAAGCCGGCGATGCGATCCTCGGAGACGGCGAGGATCCGCGCGTTGATCGGGTCGGTGATCTCGGTTGGGAGGACTGCGGTCATGCGACGAAAGATAACGGCCGGATTTGGGGCGTTGGGTGTCGGGTATTGGCCCGCGAATCCGTAGGCGACCCAATCGCTTCCGCCCTTCCCTCTCCGCTTGCGCCGCCGCACGGCGAATCCCAATCTTGGGCTTCCCCCCAACCGGAGCGTCGAACATGCCGCAGTGGCTGCGCAGCGTCCTCGCGATCATCGCCGGGTTCTTCCTGATCGGGCTCCTCGCCTTCGCCACCGATGGCATCGCCCACGCCATTCGGCCGGACATCTTCGGTCCGAACAGCTCGACCTCGAACGTTCCCTATCTCGTCATCGCGATCATCTATGTCGGCATCTACGCGATCGCCGGCTGCTGGCTCGCCGCGACGCTCGCCGGCCGCCGCCCGATGATGCACGCGCTCATCCTCGGCGTCCTCGGCCTCGTCTTCAACCTCGCCGCGGTGCCGGGGATGTGGTCGCTCTTTCCGCACTGGTACACCGTCGTGTCGCTGATCCTGGTGATGCCCTTCGCCTGGATCGGCGGCCGCATCCGCGAGCGGCAGCTCGAGCGGCGCAGCGCGGTGACGGCAACGGCGGCGGCCTGACGCGATCGTGACCGCTCCCCGTCCCTACATCCTCGCCGAGTCGTACTGGGGCAACGTCCGCGCGACGATCTACGACGTCGTGATCCTTCCCTGGGGAGCGACCGAGGCGCACAACTTCCACCTCCCGTACTCCACCGACGTCATCGAGTGCGACACGCTCGCCGCGGAATCGGCGCGGCGGGCGTGGGAGGCGGGAGCGAAGGTGATGGTGCTGCCGACGATTCCCTTCGGCGTGAACACGGGGCAGCGCGCCATCCGCTTCTGCATGAACATGAACCCGAGCACGCAGGCCGCCGTGCTGCGCGACGTGATCGAGACGGTGGAGCTGGCGGGCACGAAGAAGCTCGTGATCTTCAACAGCCACGGCGGGAACGATTTCCGCCAGATCCTCCGCGAGCTCCAGCCGCGGACGAGCGTCTTCCTCTGCACGTTGAACTGGTGGCAGGTGGTCGACGCGAAGCGCTTCTTCACCGAGCCGGGCGATCACGCCGGCGAGGCGGAGACGAGCATCCTCCAGCACGTGACGCCGCATCTCGTCCGGCCGTTAGGCGAGGCCGGCGCCGGGGCCGAGCGGAAGTTCGCCCTCCCGGGGCTGAAGGAGCGCTGGGTCTGGGCGCAGCGCGACTGGCCGAGCATCACCAGCGACACCGGCGTCGGCGACCCGAAGCACGCGACCGCCGAGAAGGGGAAAGCCTTCGCCGACGCGGTCTGCGGAAAGGTGGCGGAGTTTCTCGTCGCGCTGGCGGGGGCGCGCGCGGACGAGCTGTACGAGAAGTAAGGTGTGGGCTGGTAGCTGAAAGCTCGCTGCCGGCAGCGACGGCGCAACCGCGCCGCGCGCCGCCGTCGCCGTCGCCTCCAGCCTCCAGCCTCCAGCCTCCAGCCTCCAGCCTCCTAACGCGTCAGCGTCGTCTCCCTCGCCGGCACCGGGCGCTCGCCCGTGGTCAGCAGGTCCGCGGCGTTCTCCGGGACCTCGCTCCGCGGGAGATCGGCGATGAAGCGCGCCCCGCCGTTAGGCGCGTCGGTCACCTGCACCGAGCCCCCGTACTGCAGCACCAGCTCGCGGACCACGGCGAGGCCGATCCCGGCGCCCGTCGCGCCGGCGTCCACCGCTTCGCGCCGCCGGTAGAAGGCGCGCCACACCTTCTCCCGCTCGGAGGGCGGGATCCCCGGGCCCTGGTCGTCCACCCAGATCCGGACGACCTCCTCCAGTCCCTTCGCGCCGACCGTCACCTTCTGCCCGCGCGGCCCGTACTTCCCCGCGTTCTCGAGGAAGTTCACCAGCACCTGGCGCAGCGCCAGCGAATCGACGAACGCCCAGAGGTCGGGCTCGATGTCGGGAACGATGGTCATGCCGCGCTCGGCGGAGAGCGGCGCGAACGACTCGATCGCCTGCCGCACCTCGCCCGTGACGTACGCGGGATGCGACGTCACCCGCTCGGCGCGCTTTCGCAGCCGCGTGTAGTTCAGGATGTTGTCGACGAGGATCGTCAGCCGGCTCGCCTCCTTCTCGATGATGCGCAGGGCGCGGTCGGCGTCCTCGGCGGTGCGCATCGATCCCTTCCGCATCAGCTCCGCGAACATCTTGATCTGCGCGAGCGGAGTCCGCAGCTCGTGCGAGACGCTCGAGACGAAGTCGGCGCGGAGCTGCGTCAGCTCGCTCGTCCGCCGCTGCCGTACCGCCCGCACGCGATTGCGGACGAGGAAGACGATCGAGAGGATGAGCGCGACGAGCACCGTCTCCTCGATCGCGAGCGCGACGTCCACCGTGTGCATCACCTCGTCGCGATCGAGCTCGCGCACCACTGCCCACGGCGTGCCGTGCACGGGCGTCGCCGCGAAGATCACCTCGTTCCCGAAGAGTCCTCGCCCGCCGCCCTTCGTCGCCTCGCCCGCGAGGCCGGC
>DATAIN010000015.1:0-3049 GCA_036262635.1 Gemmatimonadaceae bacterium
GGAACGATCTCGAGCCGGGGGCCCGTCACGCGGAGCAGGTACCACTGCGTCCTCCCGGAAGAACTGCGGCGCGTACTCCTCGGCGATGTTGAGCTTGTAGCACTCGATCATCGGCGGCGCCGCGCGACGATCTTGCCTGGAGGCGGCGGCTCGGGGATCGGAACTCCGGTCGCCTCCATCACCGGCCGGAGAATCGTCATCGATGGCCCGCGGCCATTGTCGCCGCCGTGGAGCGGATACAGCATTGCTGCGTTTTTCGTGTCTGCCTGCACACGCAGCGCCGCCTTGCGAAACGGGATCGTCTTCCCCGCGATCCGCATCGTCTCCGGGAGTGCGTCAGCGGCGGCTTCTGCGGGCGCCCATCGACGGCGACCTTCCGCGATCCATGCGCTGACCTGCGCGCGCGGGAAGTGCCACCCCATTAACACGTCGGCGAGCGTGCTCGATTGTTCGTCCTTCGCATCGCCCATCACGCGAGCATTGGCGATCCAGTGCATCACGAGCGCGCGCCACCCTTTCACGTCGAGCGCGGCGAGGCCCGCGATGATCGCACCCTCGTCCACGGCGAGCGGGTACTGTCCCTGACCGATCTCGTAGCCCGGGCGGTCGAGCGATTCGCGGCCGCGCGGGACGCCCTCCACTCGCGGCCGCACCTCGCGCGCGCGACGCGTCGGTCGTTTGGCTGATCTACGATTGGTCTTGCCCGTCCGCGCCGACTTCTTCGCGGTCTTGAGCGCCGCGGCGCGCGCCACCCGATCGCGCTCGGCGCGGGCGAGTCCTCGCGCCAGTGCCGGCGCCTGCGCACGGACGTAGCGCCGCAGGCAGGCAATCAGCTCGGCGAAGGCGCCACGGTGTGCCCGCTGCACGCGGTCGAAGGGATCGAACCGCTCCACGATCGACCGCGAGCCCTCGATCGCCGCGGTGGCGTCGATGCGATCGCCTTCGTCCCTTGGCACTCGGCCGCGCGGATAGAGCGCGGCCACCGCGGCGAGGAGACGCTCCGTCTTTCGCGCGCCGATCGCGCGGCACCCGGTGACGAGCTTGCGAAAGCCGTCGCCGTCGGGCGTGTCGAGAAAGAGCCGGAGCCCGCCGCGCTCGGAGAGTGCGAGCGCGAGCGTCGCGAGCAGCCCGACACGGCCGAGTATTCCGGGACGCTGGGCGAACGAGATGAGACCACTCGCCGTATCGAGCTGCTGGAGCGCGGTGGCGAACGCGGTCGATCGACGCACCGCGAGGACTTCGGCGATCGCCGTCGCGTAGGGCGTTGTTTCCGGCTCGTGCGTTGTCACGGTCGCGGGCTCGTTGACTGCCGCTCGGCGTCGGTGAGCCTCTCGAAGAGTTCGTGCATCACCCGCTCCCACTTCGCTTTCGGCGGCAGCGTGCGCCACCACCGATCGGGGAACGTCGACCGCTCGACGATCGCCTCGAGCGCGCGCCGCGCCAGCGCGAGATGCTCGCGAGCGACCGAAAAGCTCGCACGCTTCTCCTCGACCCACTTCGCGATGCGCCAGTCGAGGTCCGGCTCCAGTTCGGTGTACACCCCGGGCGGCTTCCCCGCGAGCGCGGCGAGGAGCTCGGCGGCGGCCATCGCGTCAGGCGTCGTCAGCTCCTCGGCGTCCGGATCCCGCTCCGCCTTCTCGAGATACTCGATCGCCACCTCGAGCCCGTGCCGCTTCCGGCTCACCGCTTCCCACAGCAGCGTCGATCCGACCTCGAACGGTCGCACGTCGTAGCGACAGTTCCCTTTCTCGAATCCCTCGGTCCACCGCCCGATCGTGAGCGTCCGATCGAACAGCTCCCCGATGAGCCCGGGCTCACCGTGCAGCTCGACGTCGAGCCCATACGCGTTGCGCATCACCAGCGCGACGAGTGGCGAATCGCGGATCGTCCGCTTGACCGCGCGCTGCGCCGGCCGCGGCGTGATGCCTAACGGCGGCGTGACCTGCGTCGGGTCGGCGAGGCGGGGAAGCACATCGTCGATGACGAGCCGATCGGGGTCGAGCGCGATTGCCAGGACGACGCCGCGCACCAGCGCGACGCTGAGGAATTCGGGATTGCGCGAAGCCTCGTCGCAGCGCACGTCGAGCCAGGGCGCCCTGGGGTGGCGAGACGTCGCCCATGCCGGCCACTCGGTGTGCGTCGTCGCCGGGCGCCTGCGGTAGACACGGAGTTGCTCCTCGCCGTACACGCGGCACTCGGTGGTCGCCGCGAAGAGCGCCTCGATCGTCGGCCACGCCGCCGCCACCGCGCGCATCGGGACGTCGGGATCGCGCAATCCGTCAGGGCCCCACCACGCCGCGGTCGCCCTGAAGTACGGCTTCTTCGCGAGCCGCTCGCGCATGCGAGCACGATATTCGGCGCAGGGCGTTACATCGCCATCCGGCAGGACGAAGCGCATGGAGCGGGGGAGACTTGGTCCGCCATCGGGGAGCTACTGTCGTGCTACAGACGACCGGCGGCCCTTCCGTGGAACGAGCCCAGGCTTCCCCGGCTCCGACCTTTTACCTCTTCAGTTCACGGCTCCGTCCGACACACCACGCGCCGGCCCACGAGCTCCGCGGTGCGGATGCGTCCCCCGGCGCCCTCGTAGGCGCGCGCGCGTCCGTGCAGCGCGTCCCCGTCGAGCGTCACCGTCGCGACCACCCAGCTCGTGCTGTCCCCGATGGTCATCCGGAGACCGTCGCGCCCGATCGGCTTCCAGGTCGCCGCGGTCCCCACGGGGAACGATTCCTCCCCCGGCGCTGGGCGGAGCACCAGCTCGCCCCGCTCGTCGCCCAGCACCCCGCGCTCGGCGCGCAGCTCGACGCGCCGCGGCAGGAGCGCCGCGTCCTCGCCGTCGCGCGCCCGGGGCGACCAGGCGCCGGTGTCGATCGCCCAGCAGCCGCTCGCCCGGGTGACCTCGCTCTCGCTGCGCTTCATCGCGACGCGCATGCGCGGCACCGCGGCGCCGGCCGAGGGAGCCGCCTTCGCGAGGTCGCCGGCGACGAGACCCCGCCCTTCGCTGCCTAACGGCCGCGTCGCCACCGCCGCCGAATCGGCGGCGAGCACC
>DATAIN010000016.1:0-2578 GCA_036262635.1 Gemmatimonadaceae bacterium
GACGAGTCGGCGGGGAAGGGCGCCAGGTTCGCGAGCACGTGGCGCCACCGGGGGAGCCGCGGATCGTCGATCTTGAGGTGCTCGGCGTTCGAGATCAGCGTCTGCAGCCCCCAGCGGAGGAGCGCGAGGTCGTAGTTCGCGTCGGGCACCGTGACCAGCTCGGGCGAGTGCGTCGGCGGCAGGTGCCACCGTCCGTCGTCGCCGCGCTCCGCGTAGGCGAGATAGTTTCCGATCGCGCGGCCGAGCAGTGGATAGACGCGGTCGCGCAGGATCCGGTCGTCCATCTGGTAGCGGTAGTGCAGCCAGTAGTAGTAGAGCGTCCACGGCAGGTCGCCCATCTCGTGCGCCGCGTCGCTCTGCGCCGTCGCGAGATCCACCTTTCGCACCAGGTCGTTCCCCGAGCTGCGCCCGATCGCCGCCGCCTCGCCGCGCAGCCGCTCGGGCACGTTGTCGATCAGCGCCTGACGCTTGCGATCGAGCTCCCCGAACAGCGACTCGGCGAGCTCGAGCCGGTTCGCGCGGAAGAGGGGCGAGTAGGTGAGCTGGACGTTCAGGTTCCACCAGATCCCCGGCCACGGCGTCTGGCGATACCACGGGCCGGCGAGGTCGAGGATCGGGCCGTCGGGGCGCATCGCCGCCCCGAGCTTGTAGATCTGGATCCAGTAGTAGCCCTCGAGCCGACGATCGGGAAACGAGAGGAAGCTCGCCGGATAGTACGCGTGCCACCACGCGCGGGTCGCCGCGGCGAGCGACGACGTGCCCGCGCGGCCGCTCGCCGTGATCGTCCGCTGCGCCTCGGCACGCGCGCCCGCGCTGTCCGGCGCGAAGCCGATCGCGACGTGATACGCGGCCCGCGTCCCGGCGCGCGAGGCCTCGCGAATCACCTCCGCGTGCGCGCCGCCGCCGATGAACGACTGCACGCTCGTGATCTCGCGCGCCGTGCGCGCGATCGCCGGCGCGGGATGCAGGTCCTCCGGTGCGAAAGGCTCCTTGCGCGCGATCTTCCGCGGCGGCCGCGCTTCGGCGGGGGACCAGTCGAGCGCCGGCGCGCGCTCGCCCCCGCGTCCCTCGAGCTCGACGACGATCACCGACGGCGCTCGGGCGACGAAGCTCCGCCACCGGACTTCGCCGCTGTCGGTGATCGCGACCCCGCTCGCCTCGCCATCGTGGAGCGTCAGGCGGGCGGTCCCTCCCGTCAGTGCCCCCGCGGTCCGCAGCGTCACGCGCCCGATGGGAAAGCGCGACGCGTCGTGCGTGACGTCGGTGCGGTTGATCGTCCAGCCGAGAGCTCCGCCCGCGGCGTCGATCGTCGCGCCGGCGAGGCCGTTGCCGATGAAGACGCTCTCCCCCCAGCCGCGCGGGAGACGATCCCAGACGAGATCGTGCCGTCCGAGGAACGTCGCCCAGTCGATGCGCGCGGGCGCGGTCGCTCGGGCGCGTTCCTGCGCGGGCATCGTCGTCGGTGCCGCGGACGACAGCGCGATGAGCAGCGTGAGGGCGAGCATGGCTCGACGGGGGAGGAGCGTGTCGCGCATCAGTGAGTCGGCATCATGATGAAGCGGACGTCGCGGTATGCGAACGGCCTGTCTTTCGCGGGGCGCCGCACCGAGCCGCGCAGCCGGCCGTGGCGGTCGCGCTCGACGACGAGCGGTGTCCACGAGAACGCGCCCCGCTCGTAGTCGAAGCTGACGCCGTCGTCGTCGTACAGCTCGAAGCGCCCCGGGGCGTCGCCGTAGTGGCGGACCTCGAGATCGGCCCGTTGTCCGGCCGCCGGCACCCGTGTCGGCGCGCCGGCGAGAAGCGGGACGATCGCGCCATCGCGCACGTAGAGCGGGATCCGGTCGAGTCCCGGCGTCGCCGTTATGATCTCCCCGGCGCCGACGTAGGCGCCCGTGTGGAAGTCGTACCAGCGGCCGGCGGGGAGGATCACGGTGCGCGAGCGCTCCCCGGCGAACATCGGCGCGACGAGGAGATCGTCGCCGACCATGAACTGGTCCCTCACGTCGCGGCGCGTCGCCGTCGCGTACGGGTCCCCGGCGGCGCCCGGGCCCGCGGAGTCGGTGACGCGGAAGCCGTCGACGAGCGCCATCGCGCGGACCGGCGGCGTGCCGTCGAAGTGATAGCGCGCGAAGGTCGTGTACAGGTACGGGAGCAGGCGGATGCGCAGCCGCATGACCTCGCGCACCTGATCGGCGACCTCGGGAAACGACCAGGGCTCTGTCCCATCCGACCAGGCGTTGAGCAGGGCGAGCGGGGAGAAGCACACCGACTGCATCCGGCGCAGCCACTCTTCACCCGTCTTCGAGGAGCGCACCTCCGGCGTCCAGAGCACGCCGATGAAGCCGCTGTTCGCGAGCGCGGTGATGAATTCGGGATGGCTGTAGTAATCGTCGTAGATGACGAAGGGCAGCGGGGCCGCCCCCGCGTTCGATGCGCGCACGAGGCCCCATGTGCGCACGCCGCGCTCGCGGAACATCGCCGCCGTCGCGCGCTGCACGGTGAGCCCGTACAGTTGCCGCATCTGCTCACCGCTCAGCCCTGACGGAAAGGTCGCGTGATCGGGCCAGAGCCAGCGGTC
>DATAIN010000017.1:0-1524 GCA_036262635.1 Gemmatimonadaceae bacterium
AGAGCCACCCTGCTCGTAGCGCGTAGCGCTCTCCCCGCCGAGGACCCCTCCGTGTGCTCCGTGGTCCTCGCCTGCCGTTCTCTGTGATTGCCAGAGCCACCATCGCCGAAGCCACCGGCTCCGTGTCCTCATGCCCCTGGCGGTTTCCCGCATCTCGCGCGCAGTCCCCGCCTAACGCTCCGCGTCGCCAAGCACCGCCGTCATCCCCGCCACTCTCTCCCGCAGTCTCCCCTCGTCCATCACCGGCGCCGCCCCCCGCACGTCGATCCCCTCGTCCAGCTCCACCCACGAGACACACCCCTGGTAGCGCCGCGTCTCCGGGACCTCGTGCACCGTCGCGAGGCGGGAGATGCGCACGGCGACCACCCTCACCTCCGGCTTGCCGCGGTACTCGAAGCGCGAGACGACCGCGGGCCAGGCGAGGCCGTGCTCGGGCTCGATCGCGCGGAGCCGGCCGAGATCGCGCACGTGCCAGACCGCGGCGACCTCGGCGAGGTGGGTGATGCGGATGATCCCCTCGGGCGGACGGTTGGCCATCGAAGCGGCGACACGTGCGGCGAAGCGTGGCTGCAGCTCGGCGGGCTTCTCGTGGAAGTAGGTCGGATAGAGCAGGAAGCGATCGTGGCGGACGGAAAAGCCGGCGCGCTGCTCGCGGATCCCGCCCTTCCGCACCATCGCGACGATCTCGCCCCGGGCGAGCGCGTCGCTCAGCACCGCCCACTCCTTCAGCGCCGTGCGCTCGAGTGGGTCGTCGTCCTGACCGCCGCTCACCGCCGGTGTGCCCGCGCCCACCAGCGGAAGGCCTCGGGAATGGCGTCCACGGGAGCGACCACCGGCTTCCATCCCAGCTCGCGCTCGGCCCGCTCGCTCGAGAACGGGTTGTCCTTCGCCACGAAGCCGAGCGTCGCATGCTGGATCACGCTCGCCCCCGGCACCGGCACGATCGATACGAACTTCTTGAGGCCGGCGAGCAGCACGCTGAGGATGCCTAACGGCACGGGCAGGCCGATCACGCGCGTGCCGAGCCCCCGCGCGGCGAGGCGCACGAACTCGGCGAGGGTCGTATCACCCTCGTTCGCGACGTTGTAGGCGCGACCTCCCGCCGCATCGGTGGTCGCGGCCCGCAGCGCCGCGTCGGCGACGCTCGCCGCGTTGATGATCGCGACGGTGTTCCTGCCGCCCCCCGGCAGGGGAAAGACGTGCAGCGTCGTGAACATCTTCGCCATGCGCGGCACGAACTGCCGGTCACGCTTTCCGTAGATCACGTCGGGACGCACCGCCGTCGCCCAGATCTCCCCGCGCGCATGCGCGGCCATCACGAGCTCCTCCGACTCCCGCTTGGACCGCGCGTAGAAGGCGTGCTCGGGAATCGGGAGGAGGGGGAGCGACTCGGTGGTCTTCTGCCCGTCCTCGCGATACCGGCCCGCGGGGCCGTAGACCGCGACGGAGCTGACGTGCATCAGCCGCGCGCCGCTCGACTTCGCGGCCTCGATCGCGGCCATCGTCCCGCCGACGTTCACGGAG
>DATAIN010000018.1:0-2634 GCA_036262635.1 Gemmatimonadaceae bacterium
ACACACTCGAGGATCGTGCGCGCGCGACGCGCGTAGGTGTCGTGCGCCACGCGCTCGAAGCCCGCTCGCGCGATGCGTGCTCGATCCTCCGGCCGGGCGAGCCACCGTTCCACGACCGCGGGGAGTTCCGCGGGCGCATCGACGAAGGCGACCTCCTCGTCCTCGCGGAACAGCTCCTCGAGCTCCGCGGACCGTTGCGAGAGCGTGAACGCGCCGCATGCAAGCGACTCGAACGATCGCATGTTGTGATTGAGCCGGTTCTGCGATCTCAGGACGTTGAGCGAGATCGCACCGCGGGCCAGGAGGCTGGCGAGCGCCGGACCATACGCGGCCGGGAGGAACGTCGCGGCGCGAAGTGGGCTGCGTGACGGCAGCGCCTGTCGCGTCCACTCACCGGCGACGGCGAGCCTGACACGTCCCGCGAGCGGCTCGAGCCAGCGCGTCCGCTCGGCGTCGAGATTCCCCGCGAAGACGACGTCGAAATCCGGCGCCGCCACCGCCGCGGCCGGGGCGTGCTGCTCCGGATCCCGCGCGAACGGAAGCCAGTCGACGCGCTCCACGCCGCGCGCCTGGTAGGCCGCGACGAGATCGCGCCCGAAGGTGAAGCAGTGATCGTAGGCGCGAAGGACTTCGGCGCCGAAGACGAGGCGGTTGGAGCGAACGTCAGAAAATGGATCATCGGGATAGAAGTTGACCCACTTCGCCCCCGTCGCGTCGCACAGCTCGCGGATCGTCTGCACCATGAGCCGCTCGCCCTTCAGCACCAGCGCGAGGGAGTAGCGCCGCCCGGCCACCTCCCTTCGCACACGTCGGTTGAAGCGGCGGATCAGAGGCGACGGTGCGACGCGGCCAATGATGCGAGCCGCGAGCGGAACGATTCCGCCGCGAAAGGCGGCGCTCAGGCAGTACGTCGCGACCTCGAAGCCGAGGGAGCGGAACGCGGCAGCGTAGGAGTGCATCAGCGCTCCCGGCGAATCCTCCCCGAGGATCAGGATCGAGCCGCGGCCGCGCGCGCCCACGGTGTCAGCGCGCTCCGTCGGTGCCGAGGATACGCGCGGCAATGGGAGCGAACGCGCTCTCGAAGTTCCACTCCGACAGGATCCGCTCGCGCCCGCGCGCACCCATCTCGCGCAGCTCGCCGCGATGCTCGATCGCCCACGCGAGCGCTGCGGCGACTGCTGCGGCGTCGAGCGGATCGACGGGGATCGCGAAGCCGGGGCGCGCGAACGTCTCGCTCCATGCGCGGTCGGTGGACACGAGCGCCGGCACGCCGCAGGCGAGATATTCGAAGATCTTGTTCGACGCGCCGACCATGGTGCGATCGTTGAAATTCCCGTCCCTCGCCGGGACGACCGCCCAACCGAGATCCGCGGAAGTCGTCAGCGCGAGCTTCGCCTCGTGGTCGATCGCCTCGTGGTGCACGACGCTGCCGCGCATTCCCCGCTCTGAGGCGAGCTGTCGGAGCTGGGCGACGTACCCTCGCGAGCCGATCGTCTCGTACCCGATCAGCTCGAGATCGACGTCGAGCCCGTCCCGTACCAGAGCGTCGATGATGGTGGGCGGCACGCGCTCTGGAACCAGCGATCCCTGATAGAGGAGCCGGAATCGCCCCGACGTTCCCGGCGCGCGCTCCCGGATCTCGTCGCGCGCGGGACAATTCCACACCGTCTCGACTCTGCGCCCCGCTTCGCGCGCGAGCGCCGCGGATCGCTCCTCATTCGGTGCCACGACCACTTCGGCGCGCCGCAGGAGCACCGCGCGCGCCCGCCCGAGGAGCCGGGCGCTGATGCTCCGCGGCGGCGCGACGGGCGCGTCATGCTCCTGGTAGATCAGGCGCCGGCGCAGCAGCGTCGCGAACAGGCCGACCGGGGCAGCCAGCGGATCCGAGACGTGCACCCATCGGGGGCGGAAGATCACGACGTGCGCGCATGCCCAGAGCAGGAAGCGGAGATAGCGGAGCTGGGCGCGCACACCACTACCCTTCCGCGACGTCAGCCGCAGGTCGAGCGCGTCGAGGCGCGCCGACGTGATGCCGTCGGTCTCGAGTCCGGATGCTCCGAGGAGGCGCACCTTCGCACCCCGAGCGTGGAGAAAGGCGCTCATCCGCTCCACCGGGGGGTACGCCGACGGGTTCGTGTAGATCACGACGAGGACACGGATTCCGTTCATGCTCGCCCCCGCGCGGCGAGAGGGCGGGTGACGACGGCGTCGTACACCGTCACCATGTCGCGCGCCGCGTCGAGCATCGTCCGCTGCGGGCCGATCGCGCCGCGCCAGCGCGCGAGGGCGTCCGGATTGCCGGCGAGCCAGGCCAGTGCCTGACTCCAGGCGGCCGCGCCGACATCCGGGAGCAGCTTCCCGGTGCGGTCGTCCTCCACCAGCTCGGCAATGCCTCCGAGCGGCGTGCCGATCACCGGGACGCCCACGGCGAGCGCCTCGAGTATCACGAGCGGCCCGGTCTCGAGAGCGCGCGACGGAACGAGGAGAACGTCGACGACGCCGAGGACGTCGCCCAGCGCCTCGTGCGGAACGGGACCCCGAAAACTGATCCGCGGGTCAGAGGCCGCGAGCTCGCGCAGTCGCACGGCGTACGGCGTATCGAGTGGCCCGCCGATCACGTCGACCGTCAGCGGG
>DATAIN010000019.1:0-4166 GCA_036262635.1 Gemmatimonadaceae bacterium
AGCCGTGCATTCAATCGTGTGCACCAGGCCAGAACCGACATCACAGCCGGTATGCACCTTCATACCGAAATACCACTGCCCGGCCTTCTTCGTCTGATGCATCTCCGGGTCGCGCCGATTCTGCTCGTTCTTCGTCGACGAGGGCGCATGGATGATCGTCGCATCCACAATCGTGCCCTTGCCTACGAACAGGCCACGCTCGGCCAACAACGTGTTGATTTCTGAGAACAGCGCCGCTGTGAGCTCGTGGCGTTCGAGCAGGCGCCGAAAGCGCAGTTCGCACCGACAAGGTTCGCAACTACAGCGACGGCTACATCTGGGGAATCATCCGGAACGGCCGCGGCGTGATGCCCTCGTACGATCGCATCGAGGAGATGGACCGCTGGGACGTCGTGAACTACGTCCGCGCGCTGCAGCAGCCGACGGTCGCGGTTCCCGTCACTCCGGCGGGACAGCCGGGGGAGACGGGGCGCACGGTGCCGGGCTACACGCGCACCGGCCCGACGATCCCGTCGCCGTACCTGCGTCCCGACGGGCGAGTGAATCTCGCTCCGATGGGCGTGGGTGCCGGTGCTGCACCAGCGGACAGTACGGCGGGCACCGCGGCGCCGGCGTCGGCGCCGCCTAACGCGCCGCCGGCGAACCCGACGACCCCCGCGCCCGCCACCCAGCCGGAGACGCACCAGTGAGCGCGCATACCTCTTACGTCCCCACGCGCGAGGAGGTCGCGCAGATCGCCGAGCGTCCGGTCTCCCCGCTCCTCGCGCGCATCTCGCTCGCCCTCGCCGCGATCGGCCTCATCGCCTTCGTCGCGGGCGTGTTCCTCAGCCCGGACCGGGCGTGGCGCGCGCTGCACTACAACTGGCTCTTCTTCTCGGTGATGTCGTCGGCCGGCGTGATGTTCGCCGCTGCCCAGCGCATCACCACCGCGCGCTGGTCGCGCTCGACGATCCGGATCGTCGAGGGCTACGTCGCCTTCATGCCGGTGGCGTGGATCCTCCTCGCGCTCATCGTCACCGTCGGTCGTCATCACGTCTTTCCGTGGGCGGATCACCCGCCGACGGTACGCGAGAAGGCGATCTGGCTCGCGCCCACCTTCTTCACCATCCGCACGCTCTCCGTCTTCCTCCTGCTGACGGTGATGTCGATCTGGTACGTGTGGACGAGCCTCCGCCTCGACGTCGGCATCCTCAACGAGTGGGGAACGAGCTGGGGAAAGGGATTCCGCGAGCGCATGCGCCGCGGCTTCGGCGACGAGCGGCGCGAGCTGCACTCCACTCACTCGCTGCAGGGGAAGCTCGCCGTCTGGCTGGCGGTCGTCTTCGGCTTCGGCTGGTGCGCGCTGGCGTTCGACCTCTCGATGACGCTCGACGTCCACTTCCAGAGCACGCTCTACGGCTGGTGGTTCTTCATGGGCGGGATGCTCTGCGTGCTGACGAGCTTCTCGATCCTCGCCCGCTGGTGGCGGAATCAGCTCGCGATCCCGCACATCATCACCGACGTCAACCTGCACGACATCGGCAAGCTCGCCTTCGCGCTCACCGCGTTCTGGGGCTACCTGACCTTCGGCCAGTACCTCGTCATCTGGTACGGCAACATGGGTGAGGAGACGCATTTCATGCGGCTCCGCCTCATCGGCGCCTGGCTCCCGATGACGCTGGTGATGGTGTTCCTGGTTTTCGTGATCCCGTTCTTCGGCCTGATGGGGAAGGCGCCGAAGATCTGGTCGGGGACGATGATCGCGATCGCGACGGGCTCGCTCATCGGGATGTGGCTCTGCCGCTACCTCGAGGTCTATCCCTCCCTCTACGGTCCGACGACGGTGCTCCCCTTCGGTCCCTGGGAGATCGTGATCAGCCTCGGCGTCCTCGGGCTGTGGGGCGTCTGCTACTTCGCCTTCATGAACACCTTCCCGCGGCTGCGCGTCTTCCTGCTGACGAGCCCCTACCGCGACGAGGTGCAGGTGCCGGTGAACGCGCGCACGATGGAGCCGCTGCCGGCGCACGAGTAGGCGACACCGCGCTGGAGGCGGTTGGCTGGAAGCAGAGAGCGACGGCGCAACCGCAGTGCGGTGACGCCGTCGCTCTCTGCATACCGCCTCCAGCGTCCCGTCCCCCCTACGACCCCGACAGTCCCTTCGCCAGCAGCGCCTCCAGCGCGGGCAGCGGGATCGCGCCCGACTGCCGCGCGACTTCCTTGCCGCCGCTGAAGACGATCGACGTCGGGATTCCGCGGATGCCGAACTGCTGCGAGGTGCGTTGCGCACGGTCGGTGTCGAGCTTCGCGACCAGCGCGCGGCCCGTGTACTTCGCGGCGAGGGCGTCCACCGCGGGCGCCATCGTCTTACAGGGGCCGCACCAGTCGGCGTAGAAGTCCACGAAAACGGGGACGTCGCTCTCGGTCACCGTCCGCTGAAAGCTCTCGTCGTCGAGCTTCAAGGGGCGGTCGAGGAGCATCGGCTTCGCGCACTTGCCGCACTTCGGCCGGTCGCTGACGCGGGCGGCGTCGACGCGGTTCCAGGCCTCGCAGAACTGGCAGCGGATGGTGAGCTTCGCGGTGTCGGTGGGGGCGGTCATTCGTCTCTCCTCCAAACGTGCGGGCACTTTCAGTATATTACTGCGTGGTCCGAACGGGGCGGTAGCTCAGCTGGGAGAGCACCTGCTTTGCAAGCAGGGGGTCAGGGGTTCGATCCCCCTCCGCTCCACTCGACAGGATAACGGCCGGCGCCCGCGAAAGGCGTCGGCCTTTTTCCGTATCCGTGTCCCCGGACTTGTCACCTTTCGCGAGTTCCAGCCATAGTATCGTGGTCGCCCTCACCCCAACCGTCGCTTCGCAAGGTCGTCCATGAACCGAGCCGCCATCCTCGAGTCCGCGCGTGTCGGCGCCGACGCACTCCGTGCGAACCCGACCCGCACGCTCCTCTCGACCACCGGCGTGGTCATCGGCGTCGCGGCGCTGGTCGCGGCCTTCGCGATCACCGATGGCGTCTACGTCTGGTCGCGGCAGCTCATCATGCGCGAGTCGAGCGTGCAGGACGTCGCCGTGTCGCCGCTTACGTCGATCACCATCAACGGCCGGCGCTACGCGATCCGCGGCTATCCGGTCTTCACCGAGGACGACGCGGCCGCCGCGGCGGCGGAGGTCCCCGGAGCGGTGCGGCAGGCGCTGACGCTCACCGGGCACGCGCCCTTCGAGCATCTCGGCCGCCGCGCGAGCGTGCTGCTCACGATCAGCACCGCGGGACTCGCCGAGTTCACTGGGCTCGTCGTCGCGGCTGGGCGATTCTACACGACGCCGGAGGTCACCCACCATGCGCCGGTCGTCGTGCTCGGCCACAAGCTGGCGGCGGAGCTCGCGGGAAGCCATGATCCGCTCTGGCTCGTCGGCCAGACGGTGAAGGTGCACGGCGAGCGGCGCGAGGTGATCGGGGTGCTCGCGTCGCCGGTCGGTGGTGAGCGGGACTTCGTCGCCTTCGCGCCGTACCACGGCGGCACCGCGCTCTTCGAGCCGACGTCCGCGCCCCTCGTGCCCACCTTGCGCCTCAAGGCGCACAGCATCGAAGCGGTGGACACGCTGCGCGGCGCGACGGTCGACTGGCTCGCGCAACGCTACGGCCGCGCCGTCGAGAAGCTGCAGGTCGTGGTCAACACTCAGCAGCTCGAGAACACGCGCCAGGCGATGCTGCTCACCAAGCTGCTGCTCGGGATGCTCGTCAGCCTGATCCTCGCCGTCGGCGGCATCGGCATCATGAACGTGCTCCTCGCGGCCGTCACCGAGCGCACGCGCGAGATCGGGATCCGCAAGGCAGTCGGCGCGCGCGCACGCGACATTCAGGCGCAGTTCCTCGTCGAGTCGGTCACCGTCACCGGGGCCGGTGCCGCGATCGGGTTCGTCGCCGGGATCGCCCTCGCCTTCGGCGGGACGGCGATCTTCCGCCATTTCCTCGGCTCGGACATCCACCCTGTCGTGAAGCTCGACACCGCGCTGCTGGCGGTGTTCTCCGCGGTGATCGTCGGACTCGTCTTCGGGACCTACCCTGCACGACGCGCGGCGCGCCTCTCACCGGTGGACGCGATCGCGCGGGAGTGATCCGCGCCACATTGCGGTCGCGGGGTCGAAGCGCCCGTATTGGCGGCGCCGTGTGGCCTAACGAATCCCATCGCCGC
>DATAIN010000020.1:0-2018 GCA_036262635.1 Gemmatimonadaceae bacterium
CGCGCGCTCCGCGCAGCTCCCCGGGGCCGAGTGGCCCGCCGGCGGCGACGACGCGCGCTCCGACGTCCTGCGTTCCGAGGTGCAGTCGCACGCGGGTGCGGGGCCCGAGGGGCGCCGCATCCTCGAGGAGCGCGACATCGGCGCGGAGGACAGTGGACGCGACCCATCCTTCGTCGGCCACGATCCAGCTTCCCCGCCCCGCCTCGTCGCGCTCGACACCGGCGAGGGAGAGCGCGACCCGCCGCCCCGGAAGGGCGCGCGAGGCGGAGGCGCCATGCGACTGGACACCGCGCACGCGCGCCACTCGCCCATCGGGCATGATGCGCACGGTCGCGTCGGCGGCGAGGGAGCCGCTCCAGACGGTCCCCGTCACGACGGTTCCCGTTCCCTTCACCGAGAAGGAGCGGTCGACCGGCATGCGAAAGAGATCGTCGGGATCGCGCGCGGGCAGTCGCCGCGCCGCTTCGACCAGCGCGGCGCGAAGCGCGTCGAGTCCCGCGCCGGTCGTCGCCGACACGGGGACGATCGCGGCATTGGCGAGCGGACTCCCCGCGAGCGCGCTGCGCACGTCCTCGGTGACGAGCGCGAGCCACTCGTCCTCGACGAGGTCGCACTTGGTGAGGGCGACGACACCGCCCCGCACCGCGAGCAGCGAAAGGATCGCGAGGTGCTCGCGCGTCTGCGGCATGATCCCCTCGTCGGCCGCGATCACGAGCAGCGCGAGGTCCACCCCCGTCGCACCGGCGAGCATCGTCCGCACGAACGCCTCGTGCCCCGGCACGTCGACCACGCCTAACGTTCCGACGCCGGGCAGCTCGAGCGGCGCGAAGCCGAGCTCGATGGTGATGCCGCGCTTCTTCTCCTCGGGCAGCCGGTCGGTGTCGACGCCGGTGAGCGCGCGGACGAGCGTCGTCTTGCCGTGGTCGATGTGCCCCGCGGTGCCGAGGATCATGCGTCGCCGGCGTCGGTCGCCCAGGCGTCGAACGCGCGCAGCGCGCGACCGTCGGCGAGATGCTCGCGCACGAACTCGTGAAGCAGCCGCTGATGCGCGCGGGCCTCGCGGGGCGCGAGCGGCGCGCTCTCGACGCCGCCCAGCCACCCGCGCAGCGTGTCGAGCGCGTCGCGCGGGATCGCGCGCCCGCCGCCATGGGATCGGGCGCACCGCGCGCAGAGAATCCCCCCGGCGCGGTGGTGGAAGAGTACCGCCTCGCCGACGGCGACGGTCGAGTGGCAGATGCTGCAGCCGTCGAGCGAGGGGCTGAAGCCAAGCGCGCCGACGATGCGCCAGATGGCGCCGATGGTCCGCTCCCGCGCCGCGCCGCGCGGCGCCGCCGCGACCTCGTCGAGCGCGGCGGCCACGAGATCAAACAGCTCCGGGCTCGCATCGTGGTGCCCGAAGCGCAGCACCACATCCGCGATCGCCGCCGCGCCGCTGAAGCGAGCGAGATCTTCGGCGAGCGCCCCCCGCGAACGGCCGACGTCGAAGCCGGCGAGCGTCTGCAGGTCGCGCCCCGGCTTGAGCAGGATCTGCGCGCTCCCCTGCGCGAAGAGATCGAGCGCCGCGCCGAACCGGCTCTTCGGCCGCCGCGCACCCTTCGCGATCACCGCCTGCACACCCCCCTCACGGGTGATGAGCCGGAGGATCCGCGATGACTCGAGATACTCCATCGCGTGCAGCACGATCGCGTCGGTGACGAGGAGCGCCATGCACGAAAATTAGCCTCGGGCACCGCCCCGCGGTCAGTCGCGGAGGCGGAGCCCGATGAAGACGACGCGGCCAGGAGTCGCGAAGCCGAAGACGTTCTGGTAGGAGCGATTGGTCAGGTTTTCGCCGCGAGCGGTGAGCGCGAGCCCCCATCCTTCCTCGCGGGGAGTCACCAGCGGCAGCTCGGCAGCGGCGGCGAGCAGGGTGTAGGGGGCGAGGCGCACCCGGCCACCGGGATAGCCGTAGTCGTAATCGTCGCGCGCACCGATCCGATCGACCTTCGCGCTCAGCGTGGCGCGCCTGGTCCTGAGGA
>DATAIN010000021.1:0-6457 GCA_036262635.1 Gemmatimonadaceae bacterium
ATTTTTACGACAGCGTAACTGCCGTTATCATTGACGCGTCATCACTTGCGCTCTATAGTTGCCGAGCCCACCAGGGACTCGGCCTCGTCGACGACGGCGACCCTTTCACCTCGCGGCCTGGCGCACTGCGAGGCGACCTCGAGCGTAGGCGGCGTATGGCAGGTGTGAAGAATGCGCTCCAGGCCGCGATGACGCCCGGGGGCGATGCGCGACTGCTCGCACAGGTCGCGCGACTCGACGCGGTGCTCGAGCAGGTGCCGCTGGTCATCGCGCTCTTCGACGAAGAGCTGCGATTGATCCGCGCCAGCCGACGCTATCATGAGCTCACCGGCACCGAGGGAAGCAGCGCTGAAGGACGCTCGATCTACGACGCCTTCCCCAACGCGCTCGCCGATCTCGACGATCTCATCGACCGCGTGATGCGCGGCGAGCAGGTCGAGCCGCAGCGCGTCGCCTTCCGTCCGCGCAACGCCGCCGAGCGCGTGCTCGAGGTGACCTTCACGCCGATCGCGCACGTCAACGGTGTCGGCAGCGGCGGCGGGCTGCTCTTCATGGGCACCGACGTCACCGACCGCGAGCAGCTGCGCGCCGACCTCGCGCGGAGCATCGCGCAGCTCGAGACGATCTTCGACGTCATCCCCGACTCGGTGCGCGTCTTCGACGCCGAGGGAAAGATCCAGCGCGCCAACGCGCAGGCCGCGCTCGAGCACGGCACCGGCAACACCCAGGCGCTCGAGGATCTCTGGCGCCTCGACCGGCCGCGGGCCCTCGACGGCGTCAGCCTCTTCGTCCACGAGCATCCCACCGCCCGCGCGTTAGGCGGGGAGCGCGTGCGCGGGATGAGCCTCACCGTGCGGCGCGGCGAGACGGGCGACAGCGGCGAGCGTGTCGTCGAGGTGAACTCCAACCCCCTCCGCGACGAGTCGGGGAAGGTGCGCGGCGCCGTCACCGTCGAGCGCGACGTCACCGAGCGGACGCGCCTCTCGCGCAAGCTCGAGGACCAGCTGCGACTCACCGCGGAGCTCTACGACCGCGTCTCGACCGAGGCCGAGCGCCTCGAGGGGATGGTCGAGGAGCGCACCCAGGAGCTGCTCGAGCTGCAGGAGGAGCGGGCGCGCGAGCGGCGCCTCACCGCGGTCGGCCAGCTCGCCGCGGGCGTCATGCACGACGTCAACAACGCGCTCAACCCGATCATGGCGGCGGCGTACCTCCTCGAGGCGAACGCCAACAATCCCGACGCGGTGCGCGACTACGCGCAGCGCATCGCCAAGGCCGCGGAGACCGGCGCCGCGACCGCGGCCCGCGTCGGACGGTTCATCCGGCAGGAGCCGCTGCAGGGCGAGCGCGAGGAGCGCGTCGACCTCTCCACTCTCGCCGACGAAGTGGTCGCGATCACCCGCCCCCTCTGGGCCGAGCGTGCGCGCGGTGGCCACATCGCCCTCGAGCGGCGGCTCACCCCCGACGTCGCGATGCGCGGGATCAGCGGCGAGATCCGGGAGGCGCTGCTCAACCTCGTGCAGAACGCGCTCGACGCGATGGCCGGCGGCGGAACGCTCGGCATCACGACGCGCGTCCATCAGGGGATGGCCTGCGTCGAGGTGACGGACACCGGCACCGGGATGACCGAGGAGGTGCGCGAGCGCGCCTTCGAGCCATTCTTCACCACCAAGGGACGCCGCGGCACGGGCCTCGGCCTCTCCGAGGTGTACGGCATCGCGAAGCGCCATCGCGGCTCGGCGGAGATCGAGTCGACGCCAGGCCATGGGACGACGGTGCGACTCTGCTTCCCCCTCGCCAGGGGCGAAGACGTCGCGAAGCCCGGCGCCGCGGCGCGGGTGAAGTCGCCGAAGCGCGTCCTCGTCGTCGAGGACAACGACGACGGGCGCGACTTCATGCGCGCGCTGCTCGAGTCGGATGGCCACACCGTGGATGCGGTGAGCACCATGCGCGAGGCGCTGACGCGACTCGGCACCCTCGGGCTGCGCTACGACGTGCTCGTGACCGACATCGGCCTCCCCGACGGAAACGGATGGGATCTCGTCGAGTCGGCGCGCACCGCGCACCCCGAGCTGCGTATCGGCGTCGTCACGGGGTGGGAGGTGCGCACCGCGGCGGGATCGAGCGCGAATTTCACGCTTCGCAAACCCGTGGGCGCGCACGAGCTCCTGTCGCTCGTCGTGGCCGCCGAGTAGATCTCATTCGTGCGCGGGGACGCACTCGCGCTGCACTTGCACGTCCGAACTGATCGTGTGATTCGATGACCGACACCGCTGCACCAATCCGCGTCCTGCTTGCGGAAGACGACGACAACGCGCGCTCCGTGCTGGTCGATCTCCTCGCCGCGCTCGGCCACTCCGTGGTCGCGCATGTCGGTGGCGGCCGCGAAGCGATCGAGAAAGCGCGCGAGGTGTCGCCGGACGTGGTGCTCCTCGACGTGCACATGCCCGGTGGGTCGGGAATCGAGGCGGCCGAGGAGATCCGCCGTGCCGTCCCTTCGGCGGCGGTGGTGCTCTTCAGCGGCGATCAGACGGTGAGCCTCTCCGAGCACGACATCACCGCCACCTCGGCGATCGCGTTCCTCCCGAAGCCGACGCCCCCGCGGATGCTCGACTCGACCATCCGGCTCGCGGCGCAGCGCGCGAAGGAGCTCCTCAGCGCGCGCAAGGACGCCGAGGACGCGAAGCAGCAGCTCGAGAACCGCAAGACCATCGAGCGCGCGAAGGGGATCCTCATGCGCCGCACCGGCTCCTCGGAGCAGGAGGCGTATCGCATCCTCCAGCGGACGAGTCAGGATCGCTCGGTACCGATGGTCGAGATCGCGAAAGCGGTGCTCGACAGCGAACCGACCGCGCCCTCCACGCCACCGCGAAAGTAGCAGGGGTCGGGTCGTGAACGGCTGGTACGCGCCGGCGACGCTCGGCGGAGTTCTCGCGCTCGCCGCCGTGTTCGTGGCCGTCTCGCTGCGCCGCGCCTGGCGCCGCGCCGAGAGCTCGCTCGCCGAGAGCGAGGCGCTGAGCCGGCAGCTCGCGGTGCAGGCCGACGAGCTGCGTCGCCGCGTCGAGGAGTCGGAGGCGCTGCGCGCGGAGCTCGAGCTCTCCAACATCGAGCTGGTCGAGGCGAACGCCGAAGCGCACCACGCGCGCGCGAGCGCCGAGGCCGCGGCGCGCCGGAAGGAAGAGGTCCTCGCGATCCTCGACACGGTGCTCGACAGCTCGCCCGTCGCCTTCGCGCTCTACGACCGCGGGCTCCGCTTCATCCGGATCAACCGTGCCTTCGCCGATCTCACCGGCAACTCGGCGCTCGACCACATCGGCGCGTCGATCGACGAGGTCGCGCCGAGTCTCGCGCCGACGCTGCTCCCCTCGCTCCAGCGCGTGCTGCACGACGAGGTGCCGATCCGCGACGTCGAGCTCTCCGCCGCGGCGCAGCTGGCCCGGCCCGACGGCCAGCCGGCAGTGCGCCGCCATTGGCTCGCCAGCTTCTATCCCGTTCGCACTCCGCGCGGGGGCGTGCTCGGCGTCGGCGCGCTGATGCTCGAGGTCAGCGAGCGGAAGAGCCTCGAGGAGCAGTTCCGCCAGGCGCAGAAGATGGAGGCCGTCGGCCGCCTTGCCGGCGGGATCGCGCACGACTTCAACAACCTGCTCACCGTGATGTCGAGCTGCAGCGAGCTGCTGCTGCGCGACCTCGGCGAGGAGGACCGCCGCCGCAACGACGTCGAGGAGATCCGCCGCGCCGCGCAGCGCGCCGCGTCGCTCACCCGCCAGCTCCTCGCCTTCAGCCGCAAGCAGATCCTCCAGCCGACGATGGTGGACCTCAACGCGGTCGTCGGCGACATGGAGCGGATGCTGCGCCGCGTCCTCGGCGAGGACATCGCCCTCGAGACCGCGCTCGACCCCGAGCTCGGCTTCGTCCGCGCCGACTCCGGCCAGGTGGAGCAGGTGCTGATGAACCTCGTCGTCAACGCGCGCGACGCGATGCCGCACGGCGGCCGCATCGTCGTCCGCACCCGCAACGTCGCGCAGCCCGACGGCGACTCGCTCGTCGCGCTCGAGGTGCGCGACGAGGGGATCGGGATCCCGAGCGAGGCGCTGCCCTACATCTTCGAGCCGTTCTACACGACGAAGGAGCAGGGAAAAGGAACGGGACTCGGTCTCTCGACGGTGTACGGGATCGTGAAGCAGAGCGGCGGCGACGTGGAAGTCGACACCACCGTCGGCGGGGGCACGACCTTCCGCATCCTCCTCCCGCGCTTCCGCGAGTTCACCGGCGGCCGTCCGACGAGCCCCGCCCGCGGCATCGCCGCGCGTCCAGCGGGGACGATCCTCCTCGTCGAGGACGAGGAAGCGGTGCGCGCCCTCTCCAGCCGCATCCTCCGGCGCGAGGGCTACACGGTGTACGTCGCGGCGCGCGTCGAGGAGGCCGAGCACGTCTTCGCGCAGCACGAGCAGGAGATCGTTCTCCTCATCTCCGATCTCGTCCTTCCCGGGCTCGGCGGGATCGAGCTCGCCCAGCGCCTCCGCACCCGGCGTCCCTCGCTCAAGGTCCTGCTGATGTCCGGCTACACCGACCGCGACGTGAACGCGCTCCAGCGCGACATGGATTCGGTCGGCTTCCTCCAGAAGCCCTTCACTCCCGACGCGCTATTGAAGCGCGTGTCCGATCAGCTCGGGAGCGAGGCCGGGAGACGAGGCGCGGTGAGCGATGCGCGCGCGGGGTGAGAGGAGGGGAGCTCGCATCATTCCGCCGTGCTCTGGCCGTCGCGCGACGGGTGGGTTGGCCTCGTGGGGCTGGGGAGGCAGTGAGGGTGGGAGATTGGGAGGCCGTTTCCCTTTTGCTGCTGGTGGCTCGGCGGGAAACACGAAGGCACGAAGGGACACGAAGAGTCAATAGATCCTTCTGTCCTTCGTGCCTTCGTGTTTCAATGCGTGAGCAACTGAAAGCGTTTATGGGGCACGCCGGGCGAGATCGTCTATCCGCGCACGCCCCCAAGAAAAATCAGCAAGCCTCCCACCCTCCCAATCTCACTGCCTCCCAACACCTACGGTATAAAGCCTCCCGACGCCCGGACAACGAGCACGGCGCACCGAACTCTCCAAACCCTCCAACCCTCCGAACTCTCCCAGTCTCACGCCGCCCTCGCCGTCTCCGCGTCGCTCGCGAAGCGCTCCATCCCCGCGCCGAGGAAGAGCGTCGCCACCACGCAGGCGGCGGAGATCCAGAAGGGGGAGCGCGGACCGAGCCCCTGGAACGCGAGCCCGGCGATCGGCGGGAAGATGACGCGCATGATCCCACCCCACGTCTGCTGCGTCCCCATGTACAGCCCGCGGTCGTGCGACGAGATCACCCGCGACAGCAGCGCCGTCACGCAGGGGAAGGTGAACGCCGTGCCTAACGGTATGAGGGCGACGGTGAAGGCGAGGAAGGGGATCGTCCGCGCCAGCGGCGTCAGCGCGAGACCGCTCGCCAGCAGCACGATCCCGATCCGCGACAGCCGCGCCTCCCCGTAGCGGTCCACCATCGGCCCGAGGAAGAGCGCGCGCGTCAGGACCGAGATCGCCCCGGTGTAGGTGAAGAAGTACGCGATGTTGTCCGCGGTCACCCCGAACTCCTTCGCGAGGTACAGGGCGAGGATCGAGTTCATCCCCATGAACGCGCCGATCCCGATCGCGTAGATCCAGATCAGCCGCGACGCCGGCGTGTTCGGGTGCTCGACGACGCTGAGCACCGTCGCGATCGAGCGCCCGCGCACCTTCGGCCGATCCGCCGCCGAGCCGCTGACGACGCGCGACTCGCGCAGGTAGATGTACGCGAAGAGCATGTTCACGAGGCAGAGCGCCGCGGCGAGCAGTCCCGGCGCACGCTCGCCGAGCGTCGTGCGGTATCCGAGGAACGACATCTCGTGTCGCCCCGCGTGCAGCGCCAGCGCGCCGAGCAGGGGACCGATCGTCACGCCGAGATTCGTTGCCGCCGAGAGCCAGCCGAGGCTGCGCGCGCGGTTCTTCGGCTCGGTCGCGTCCGAGACGTAGGCCTGGATGACGCCGACCGTCCCCCCTCCCGCGCCCTGCACGATGCGCGACAGGAACAGCATCACCAGCGATCCCGCGAAGGCGAAGATCACGTACGCCACCGCGCTCCCGAACAGCGCGACGAGCAGCGCCGGCCGCCGCCCGTACCGGTCGGAGAAGCGTCCCCAGAATGGAGCGCTCACCAGCGCCGCGACCGAGAATGCCGAGACGAGGACCGTGTAGACGACCGGCGATGCTCCGAGCCGCGTCGCGTAGAAGGGGAGCAGTGGCACGACGATCAGGACACCGATCATGTCCAGGAACGCCGTGACGATCAGAACGAGGAGCTTCCCCACCGCGCCCGCCTAGGCCTGCTCTTCGCGGCCGAGCGCGGCGGGCGGCACCGCGCGCCCGACGACTCCCGCGAGCGCGACGATCGTCAGCACGTAGGG
>DATAIN010000022.1:0-2020 GCA_036262635.1 Gemmatimonadaceae bacterium
CTCGCGGCACTCGCCGACGACGAGCCGACGACCACCGAGGGGGAGCACCTCGCCCGCTGCGCGACCTGCGCGCGCGAGCGCGCGGCGCACCGCTCGCTTCGCTCGCTCGCCGCGGGTGAGCGCTTCGCCGCGCAGCGCGGCGGCGTCCCGCTCACCTCGTGGGAATCGCTGCTCCCCGCGCTGCGCGCGGAAGGACTCGTCGCCGAGGGATCGACACCGGCGACGACCCCGGAGGTGCGCGTGCTTCCCCTGCGCCGCCGCTCGCTCGCGTCGATGCCGTGGATGCGCATCGCCGCCTCGGTGCTGCTCGCCGCGGGCGGGATCATCGCCGGCCGGATGTCGGCGGGCGCCGCGCCGCTCCCGGGACTCGCGGCGTCGACGGTGGACACGCTGGTGCAGGCGGTGGCGGACACGCTCCCGAGCTTCCGCACGGCGAGCGAAGCGCTGACCGCGCTCGTGCGCTACGAGCGGGGGTATCAGGCGGCGGCCGCCTATCTCGCCGAGCAGGACACCGCGTCGCGCGTCGAGGGACGCGCGGCGTACGAAGCGCGGCTCGCGACGCTCGACCAGGTGGCCGAGGTGGCGCGGCAAGGACTCCAGGGCGCGCCGTACGATCCGGTGATCAACCAGTACTATCTGACCACACTCGCCTCGCGGCAGGCCACGCTCCGTCAGCTGAGCACGACGCTGCCGTCGAACATGCGGGTGGGAGGCTATTGATGTTCCGCTGGTCCACGCGATCCGCCGTCTCGCGTCTCGCCGCCACCGCGCTCGTCGCGGGGCCGGCGATCGCGGGAGCGCAGTCGGGGCAGGGAGGCACGCCCGTCCCGGCCCCGCTTCCCCCGACGGCGGTGTACGTCCAGACACCGCCGGTCCCGCGCACGCCAGCACCGGCGGGATGGCTCGGCATCCACTACATCTGCGACATCGAGTCGTGGGGGAAGAACCGCGAGCTGTTCGTGAAGCACAACGGCTATCCCCTCGTCGCTTCCGTCGAGCCGGGCTCGCCGGCCGACCGCGCGGGAATCCAGGCGGGGGACACGATCCTCGCCTACAACGACGATGACGTGAACGGGCGCACGATCTCGCTCACGAAGCTGCTTCGCCCCGGCAACCGGATCCGTGTGAAGGTCCGTCGCGCGCACGAGACCGTCGAGATCCCGGTGACGGTGGCGCGGAAGACGCTCTACGCGCCTAACGTCGCGATCCTCGCGCCGGGCACGTACGTGAGCATGGACACGCTGACGCGCGAGCAGCGTGCGCTCATCGAGCGCGTGCGGATGCGCACGCCGCGCGCTCCCTCCGCCGAGTCGCCGACCGACGCCATCCTCACCCCCGCGCCGGAGCCGACGACGCCGGCCCCCGCGCCGATGACGATGTTCTGGACGCGCAGCACGTCGGCCCTCGCCGGCGCCGAGCTGGCGCGCGTCACCGATCAGCTGGGCGAGGTGTTCGGCGTCTCGCGCGGCGTGCTGGTGCTCAACGTCGGCTCGAACACCCCCGCCGCCCGCGCCGGCCTGCGCGGCGGCGACGTGATCATTCGGGTCAACGACACCGACGTCGGCGCCCCGATCCAGATGCAGCGCGTCCTCGAGCGGGCGAGCGACGAGCAGAAGGTGAAGCTGACGGTGGTCAGGAAGAAGAAGGAGATCGTCGTGCCGCTGAAGTGGTAGGGACGGCAGCCATTAGCTGGTAGCCGTTAGCGTTGAGCGACTGCGGGTAGAGCTGCGTTCAGGGGAGATGCGACGGCGGCCGGAGGGATCACCCCCGGCCGCCGTCTCTCGACGCTAATGGCTAATGGCTAACGGCTTCAGTCAGCGGTTCGAGCTTCCTGATCTCCGGCACCAGCGACTTGTGTATCGCGAGCGCAGCGACGGCGCCGCCGGAGGCGGCGCGGACGGCGAGCTGGGGACCGGGAATGATGTCGCCGGCGGCGAACACGTTGTACACCGACGTATGATGGTGATCGTCGACGACGATGTGACCGCCGTCGTCGCGCTCGCAGCCGAGCTGCACGCCG
>DATAIN010000023.1:0-1882 GCA_036262635.1 Gemmatimonadaceae bacterium
AGCGCACCTCGTCGTGTCCGACCGAGGAGCCATGGAGCGTCGCCGTGTTGGCGTTCGTCGCCTGGAGCGAGAAGGTGTGCGGCGAGTACGGGATCGCGAGCTGGAGCGCCGCGCCCCACGCCGGCTCGACGCCGGTCGGCCTCTCGAGCATCGCCGCGTAGTCGCCGGCGACGGCGATCCAGCGGCCCAGCCTCAGCACCGCGCCGCCCGCCGCGGCGAACTTCGACTCGCCGCGGCCGAACGCGTCGGAGAGGAAGCGCCCCGCGCCGATGATCCGTACCGGTCCGATCGCGCGCGCGAGCGAAAGCTCGGCGTCGGCGCTCCGTGCGGCGACGTTGTACGCGCCCTCGATCCCGACGTCGGCGACGAAGCCGCCGTCGCGGCTTAAGGGCGCCCAGCGCGCGAGCAGCTCGTACTCGTTCGGGTAGCGCGGCGCGAGGTCGGAGTTCGTCGCGTAGTTGAAGCCGACGAGGGCGTTCCAGGGTAGTCCCGCGGCGACGAGGAATGTCGGCGAGCTCGTGACCTTGCGCGCCGGCGCGCTGCCGCTGCTGAAGCGATGGAGGAAGTTGAAGTGCAGAGCTCCGGGCGCGCCGACCCATCCCCCGGTCACGTTCGGTGAGCGCTCGAGTAGCGACTGCGCCGCCGCCGCTCTCGCTCCCATGACGGACAGGACGGCCACCAGTGCCGTCACGCATGCTCCACGTGGGATGTCGCGCGCGCGCGGGATGTCGAACATCGGTCGGCGCGCCGCGAAGCTCACTGGACCTTCACCAGCTGGCCCCGGATCTCGCCGGCCGCGCGATTGCTGGTGTGGATGTTCACGTACGCGTTCCCGGCCCGGATGTGCGTGAGCACCGAGTCGACGACGGTCGTGGTGCCGCTCGCCGTGCCGTTGATAGCCGCGGTGAGCTCCTTCATGATGCCGCCGTTCGCCGTCGAGCCGCCGAAGTGGATGTGCGACGTCGGCGCCGCGGCTCCACCAGGCCCCGTCGTGCCGGCGCCGAAGCCGGTAGTCGTCGTCGTCCAGCTGATCGTGTTGCCCTGGATCGTGATCGTGCTCGCTCCCGTCGCGTTCGACGCGAACGCCGGCGCCGATGCCGTGGGGATCTCGTTCGCGCTGTTCAGCGTCGCGACATACTGCTCCGGCTTCGGCGCCGTCGGATCATCATCGCTGCACGCCGCGATCGCCACGATCACCGCCAGTCCGGCAAGTACTTTCCGCTGGTGCATGTCACCCTCCCTCGACTCGAGTGTGAGGAGCACGCAAATGCTGCGAGCGGAAACCCGCAATGAATTCGGGGCGGACCGCGAACGCCGCGGGGCGAACACCACGCTCCGTCCAGCGCAACGGCCCCTCGGGCTAGCCGGTACGACGAAGGTTCAGCCGGATGAGGCGTGGGGATTGGTGTCAGGCTTGTTGAAATTCGATTGTACCAGATTTCAACGAGCCTGACACCAACTCGACCAACGAGCCTGACACCAACTCGACAGGGAGAGACGGTCTCGCCTCGCATGCCCCCGGCACTTCATCCGCGGGATCCGTTTCATCCGCAGAATCCGGATGAACCTTCGTCGTACTTGCCCGCCCGAGCGGCCGTTCTCTCCACAGATCGTTTGACGCCGGACCCCGGATGGCGCACGATTGCCGCATGAAAATCTCTCCGTACGGTCTCACCGCGGCGTTGCTGCTGGCTGCCCAGCCGCTCCTCGCGCAGTCGCGCCCCGGGCTCCGCTTCGCGATCACAGTCCCCACCTCGCGGAGCAGCGCGCCGATCGATGGCCGGCTGCTGCTCCTCATCTCGGCTGACACGAGCGGCGAGCCGCGCTTCCAGGTCGCCGACAGTCCGCGCAGCGCGCAGGTCTTCGGCGTCGACGTCGAGAA
>DATAIN010000024.1:0-11561 GCA_036262635.1 Gemmatimonadaceae bacterium
GACCGGCGACGGGCCAGGGCGCGGCGGCCGGTGGCGGTGCCGGTGGAAGAAGGTGACGCCTTCACCGAGTTCGACGCGCTCGACGGGATGGTGGCGGGGGAGACCGAGCGGCGGGTTCGCGACGCGGTGGCGTCGCTGACCCCGACGCAGCGCGAGGTGTTCACGCTGCGGGTCGCCGAGGGATTGTCATACAAGGAGATCGCCGAAGTCGCGGGGACGACCGAGGGTGCGGCACGGGTGCACTACCACAACGCGATGCGCGCGGTGAAGGAGTTTCTCGATGGATGATTGCACGAACGTGGAGATCCGGGAGTTGCTTCCCGAGCGCGCGAGCGGTGCGCTCTCGGCGGCCGATCTGGCGCGCGTGGACGCGCACCTCGCGAGTTGCGGGTTGTGCACGAACGAGCTCGCGCTGATCCAGTCGGCGCGCGGCGCGCTTCGTCACGAGCCCCGGGTCGACGTCGCGCGGATCGCGGCCGCGGTGCGGTCGGTGACCGCCGCGCCGGCGCGTCCGGTGCTCGTGGGCGGTGCACGCACCCCTCGGCAGGTGCGGCCGCGCTGGGTGGGCTGGAAGACAGCCGCGGCGGTCGCGATCCTCGCGGCGGGCGGGGGCACGATGCTCTTCTGGAGCGGTGCCGAGACGCCGACCACGCCTGGCCCGGTGCAGACGACGGGCGTCACCCCGCCAGTCACCGCGCCGAGCACGTCGGTGTCCGCGAGCGTGCCGGCTGCTCCCGCCTCGCTGAACGTCGCCGGTGGTCTGAGCGATCTCTCGGAGAGCGATCTGCGCTCCCTGCTCGACGACATCGGATCGCTCGGTGTCGATGCCGCGGCGTTCGAGGAGCCTGGCGCCGTGCTTCCCGACCTGCCCGCGACGGAGGGCCTCGAGTCGTGACGATGCTTTCGAGACTGCGCACCATCGCCGTGGCGTCGCTTCTCCTGGCGGCGCCCGCCGCCGCGCAGCAGGCCGCGCCGCGCGCCGACAGCTCGGGGGTACCGCTGGAAGCGCGAGTCCGTCAGCGGGTCGCGGCAGTCGTGAAGCAGCGCCTCGGTCTCACCGACGACCAGATGCGCCAGCTCTCCACGGTGAACGCGAGCTTCGAGGGGCGGCGCCGCGATCTGCTGCTGCGCGAGCGTCAGTCGCGTGCCGCGATCCGCGCCGAGCTGCTCCGGGGAACGAGCGCCGACCAGAAGAAGGTCGAGACCCTCCTCGGCGACCTGTTCCGCGCGCAGCGCGAGCGGATCGACATCGCCGAGCAGGAGCAGCGCGAGCTCGCGAAGTTCATGCAGCCCTCGCAGCGCGCGGGATACCTCGCGCTGCAGGAGCAGCTGCGCCGCCGGATCGAGGAGATGCGGCGCAAGCGCGAGAACCGGTCAGTCGCCGCGGGCCGCCGCGGCGGGCCGGGACGCTGACCCTCGTCAGAGACTCGAGGGGAAGGTCTCGGGCAGCTCTTCGTCGTCGGTGACCAGCGCCTCGTCGAGCGGACGCACCGCCGTCGTCTCGTCGAGGTGGATCACCGCGTTGAACTGGTCGGAGAGCCGCGCGTGGAAGTAGTGGCTCTGCCGCTCCGTCTCCGGCCGATAGATCACGCCGATCGCCCGCTCGAGCCGCGGCTCGCGCAGCGCGCGCCGGACCGGCGGGGCATCGACGTCGAGATAGAAGCGATCGATCGTGCTGTCGTGCAGCAGCCGCTCGTAGCTGTTCGCAAGTGAGGGCTCCACGGTCCTCGTCTCGGCGCGCGCGTCCCAGTCGCGCGCCGCGGTGACTTCGCCGGTGTGAGTCGTGAAGCCGACCGAGAGCACCGCGTCGTCGTAGCGCTCGCGCAGGAGCTGGCCGAGGTTGAGCTCTCCGCGCGCGCCCATCTCCGTCGCTCGCGCGTCACCCAGATGGCTGTTGTGAGCCCAGACGACGAGCCGCGATTCATGTCCGTCGCGCCCGAGGTGGGCGAGCAGCGCGTCGATCGTCTCGGCCATGTGCGTGTCGCGGAGATTCCAGCTCGACACGCGGCCACGGAACATCGCACGGTAGTAGCGCTCGGCGTTGTGCACGAGGCGCGCGTTCTGCTCGGCCATGAAGTGCTCGTCGGCCGCGTCGGCGCGGAAGCCGTTCATGTACCGCCGAGCATTGCGCTGCAGCTCGACGAGCTGTCGAACCACCGCCTCCTCGCAGCTCTCGGCACCGAACGAGGTCGCGTAGCCGTACTCCTGCGGATCGCTGCCGAAGCTCTCGAAGCACGAGTAGCGCTCGCGCGCGCGCCGCGCCGCATCGGGATCGACGCGCCAGAGGTAGCCGAGCACCTCGTCGATGGAGCCGTGCAGGCTGTAGAGATCGATGCCGTAGAAGCCGGCGTGCTCGAACTCCGGAAAGGCCGCGTTACGCACCCGCAGCCACTCCAGCAGCGAGACGACGTCGTCGTTTCGCCACATCCACTGCGGGAATCGCTGGAATCCGCCGAGCGCGTCCGTGACACTCACGTCGCGATCGTCGCCGCGTATGTACCTGTTGACGCGGTAGGCATCGGGCCAGTCCGCCTCCACGGCGACACCGTCGAACGCGAGCTCGTCGACGAGTCGGCGGGTGATGCGGGCGCGCTCGGCGTAGAACTCGTGCGTTCCGTGAGACGCCTCCCCGAGCAGAACGAGCCGCTTGCCACGCGCGCGCTCGAGGAGACGGTCGTAGTCGGTGGGCGCGCCGGTCAGCGGGACGGCGGCGCCGCGGATCTGCTCCAGGGTCTGCTCGCGCTCGATCATGGGGCGCGCGCTGTTGCACGCGACGTTCCAACTCGCATGCGCGCGCTCGATTACGCGTTGAGCGGGGGCGTCCCGCGCGCTAGATTGGGCGAGTCGCAGAGCCCGGGTGGCGGAATCGGTAGACGCAGGGGACTCAAAATCCCCCACCACGCGAGTGGTATACGAGTTCGAGTCTCGTCCCGGGTATCGCGCGCACCTTCGGTGCGTCCCGTCTACTTCCGTCCGTCGCGCGGAGCGGCCTCCGCGGAGGCATCGATCGCCCAGCTCCCCTCCGCCCGCGCGTTAGGCATCGCCGGGCTCGTCGTCGTCCCGCTGCTGGCGTCGACCCGGCTCGCGGCGCAGGCCACGGACAGCACCCGCGCCGACAGCATCCGAGGCGCCCGACCAACCACCCTTGCGCCCGTGCGCGTCACGGCGGCCGGGGGCTCGCTTCCGGCGAACCGTGTCCCGTATGCGGTGGCGGTGCAGCTCCCCGGAGAGGCGGCCCGCCTGCGGGCGCCGCTCGCGATCGACGAACCGCTGCGCGGAATCCCCGGCGTCGCCGTGAACAACCGCTACAACATCGCGCTCGGCGAGCGGATCAGCATTCGCGGCTTCGGGGCCCGCACGCAGTTCGGGGTGCGCGGGGTGCACGTCGACGTCGATGGAGTTCCCGCGACGATGCCTGACGGCCAGACGACGCTCAGCCACGTCGACGCCGGAACGATCACGAGCAGCGAGGCGCTGCGCGGGCCCGCGTCGTCGCTGTACGGCAACTCCGCGGGGGGCGCGATCCTGCTGCGCACATGGGACGGATCGCGGCGGCTTTCGCGGGCGAGCGTCTCGCTCGGCGAGCGGGGGACGACGACGTCGCGGGTCGAGCTGGGTGGGGCGACGGGACGCTGGTCAGCGGCCGCGCGCGCCGGCTCGCTCGATTATCGCGGCTACCGCATGCACTCCGACGCTCGCGACCTCCGCACCGGGGCGCGCGCCGCGCGCTCGGGCGAGCGGGACACCGTCGCGCTCGCACTGGCCACGTCCGATTACGACGCCGACAATCCGGGCGGCCTCACCGATTCGGCGCGCACCGCTGACCCGCGCTCCGCATCGGCGACGAATCTCCGCTTCGCGACGGGAGAGAAGGGGGTTCATCGTCAGGCGGGGCTCGAGTGGCGACACGGCGCCGAAGGCTGGAACCTGAACGCGAGCGCGTGGGGTCTTCTGCGCCGCGTGGACAACCCGATTCCTCAGCGGATCATCGACCTGCGCCGCCGCGCGCTCGGCGGGCGTCTCGCGGTGGAGGGGCGTCCCAGCCACGACGACCGGATCGTGCTGGGAGCGGGCGTGCAGCATGGCCTGCAGCGCGACGATCGCCGCGCATACACCTCGCTCAACGGCGCGCGGGGCGGCGTCGCGCTGGATCAGCTCGAGCACGTCACGGGCGACGGCGCGTTCGTTCGCGCGGCGCTGCTTCCGGTCGCGCGATTGAGCGTGCTCGGCGCGCTGCGCGCCGACCGTGTCGTCTTCCGCGTCACCGACCGACGGATCACCGCGACCGATCCGGACGACGGTGGCACTCGCGTGATGCACGCGCTCAGTCCCTCGCTCGGTGCCGCGTACGCCTGGACGACGCGGATCTCCACGTACGCGAACATCGCGACGGCGTTCGAGACGCCGACGACGACCGAGCTCGCGAACCGCCCGAGCGGTGCGGGCGGGATGAACCCGGACCTCGCGCCGCAGCACGTGATCTCGACGGAGCTCGGCGCGCGACTCCCCGCCGGAGCGACGGGTACCGCTACGCTCTCGGTGTTCGACGCACGCGTCCGCGACGCGCTGGTGCCGTACGAGCTCGCGAGTGCGCCCGGGCGGCAGTTCTTCCGCAACGCGTCGCGAGCGCGCCATCGCGGCGTCGAAGCGAGCGTCGCCTCGACCGTGGGGCAGTGGGGACTTCTCCGCGCCGCCGGCACTTTGCTCGATGCGCGCTTCGCCGCGACGGACAGCGCGGCCGGATTGTTCGCCGGCAAACGCATCCCCGGGATCGCGCGACTGCGCGGCGACCTCTCGGTGAGCGCCGGTCTCGCCGGTCCGCTGCGCGGCGAGCTGATCGTCGCGGGGCAGTCGCGGACGCCGGCTGACGACCGGAACACCGCATGGTCGCCAGGATTCGTCGTGCTCGACGCGAACGCCTCCACGCACGGGTGGGGGATCGGCCACGCGACGGTCGTCGCCGGAGTCGCCGTGACGAACCTGCTGAACCGGCGATTCGATACATCGGTCGTTCCGAATGCCGCCCGGGGTCGCTACTTCGAGCCCGGTCCACCGCGGACGGTGACGGTCACCATCGGCGTCGGGCCGCGGAGCCAGGTGCCCTGACCAGCTGAAGTTCGCAGCGCGACACTCTTTCGCGATCCGCCGGGACGACGTATGTTGCGCCCGTCGGCGTGCTCGATGATGGAGCGCGCGGCACGGTTTACTTCTCGTCGAGGGTTCCACATGCACGTCAGGCGCTTCGGCTTCGGGGCAGCGCCCCGGAGCGCGATCACGACGCGGTCGGTCCGGCGGGCGATGTCGCCTCGCTGCCTCGAGCGTCGCGCGACCGCGTTCGAGGGCGTGCCTGACGGCGCGCGAATGGCGTGACGGCGCCGGCCACCCCCCCGCGCGGCTTCGTGGCGCCGGCCAAGGAATCTCTCAACACCACACCGGCGTGGACCGTCGCCGAGAGCGAGGCGTTGCTCCGTTCGCTCCCTGGCATCTCGTCGGCCCGCTTGCTCTGTGACGCCGACGGCGCGGTGCGCGAGGTGCACGTCCTCGCGACCACCGAGCTCTCGCCGAAGCAGATCGTCCGCAACGTCGAGAGCGCGATGCTCGCGCGGTTCGGCGTTCGTCTCGACCACCGCGCGATCTCCGTGGCGCAGAGCGCGACGGCTCGCGTCGCGGAGCAGCCACCCGCGCCCGCGCCGTCTGCGCCGGCGCCGTCCGTCGCGCCGGTCACGACTGCCGCGCCCGCACCGGGGCGCGGGATCTACTTCGAGGACGTCGAGGTTCGCCGGTCGCGCAGCGCGGGCCTGTCGTGCACGGTCACGCTGCGCGCCGGCGCCGAGAAGCACACCGGCGAGGCGTCCGGAGCGGAGACGAGTCGCGCCCGCGGTGATCTCGCCGCGACCGCGGCGGTCCGCGCCCTGGCGCCGCTTCTCGCCGACGGCGTCACGCTCGCCTTCGAGGCGTGCAGCGTCGTCGCCGCGTCCGACCGCACCTTCGCGTTCGTGGTCGTGAGCGGTCGCAGCGGTCGTGAGACGACCATCCTCTCCGGAAGCTGCGAGATCCGGGAGGGCCTCGAGACGGCCGCCGCGCTGGCGGTGCTCGACGCCACCGAGCGCTGGATGGAGCGGGGCGGCGCGCGTTAGCCGTCGCTTGCCGCTCCCGAGCGGCTCAAATAGCTTTCCGCCCCACGCCTGATCGGTCCTCGTCGCGCCATCGCGCGCTCGCGGGTCGTGGCGCATTCCCGAACATCACGTCTCATGGCGAGCTACAAGTTCGCGAAGGTTCCGTCCTCCGGTGAGCGGATCAGCTACCGGGGCGACAAGCTCGATGTACCCGACAAGCCGATCATCCCCTTCATCGAAGGCGACGGGACGGGACCCGACATCTGGCGTGCGTCGGTGCGCGTCTTCGACGCGGCGGTCGAAAAAGCCTATGGTGGCGAGAAGAAAATAGCCTGGATGGAAGTCTTCGCCGGCGAGAAGTCGTTCAAGCAGTACAACGACTGGCTCCCGCAGGAGACCGTCGACGCGTGCGCTGAATTCCGCGTCTCGATCAAGGGTCCGCTCACGACGCCGGTCGGCGGCGGCATCCGCTCGCTGAACGTCACGCTGCGCCAGGTGCTCGACCTCTACGCCTGCATCCGCCCGGTGCGCTGGTTCGAGGGCGTCGGCGCGCCGGTGAAGGAGCCGGGCAAGGTGGACGTCGTGATCTTCCGCGAGAACACGGAAGACGTCTACGCGGGAATCGAGTGGAAAGCAGGGAGCCCCGAAGCGACGAAGCTGCGCGAGTTCATCGGCCGCGAGTTCAAGAAGGAGATCCGCGAGAGCTCGGCGATCGGCATCAAGCCGATGTCCGAGTTCGGGTCGAAGCGGCTCGTGAAGATGGCGCTCGACTACGCGGTCAAGAACAAGCGGCCGTCGATGACGCTCGTCCACAAGGGCAACATCATGAAGTTCACCGAGGGCGCCTTCCGTGACTGGGGCTACGAGGTCGCGAAGACACAGTTCGGCGGCACCGACATCGACAAGGGGCCGTGGCAGAAGCTGCCTAACGGCACGGTGGTGAAGGACGTCATCGCCGACGCGATGTTCCAGCAGCTCCTCCTTCGTCCCGACGAGTACTCGGTGATCGCGACGCCGAACCTGAACGGCGACTACCTCTCCGACGCGGCCGCGGCGCAGGTCGGCGGGCTCGGCATCGCGCCGGGTGGGAACGTCGGCGACGGTGTCGCCGTTTTCGAGGCGACGCACGGCACCGCGCCGAAGTACGCGAACCTCGACAAGATCAATCCGGGGAGCGTCATCCTCTCCGGCGTGATGATGCTCGAGTACATGGGCTGGACCGAGGCCGCGACCCTCATCGTCCGCGGGCTCGAGAACGCCATCAAGGCCAAGAAGGTCACCTACGATCTCGCGCGCCAGATGCCCGGCGCGACGGAGGTCGCCACCTCGGCGTTCGGCGATCAGATCATCGCCGGCATGCGCGCCTGACGGCCGCGGTCGAGGTTTCCCCGACAGACCCCGCAATGCCACTCGAACTCACGGTCCGCCGCGCCGACGCCGGCACGGTCGACACTCCGCTCCTCGTCGTGGCGCTTCCCCCTGACGCGAGCGTCGGCAGGGAGCTCAAGGCGCTCGACGGCGCGTTAGGCGGCGCCCTCGGCCGCACCCTCTCGCGACGGGATTTCCGTGGGGGCCGCGACGAGACGCTGCACCTCACGGGCGGCCCGAGCGGTCCGCAACGGGTCCTTCTCGTCGGGCTCGGGAAGGGTGCATCGCCGAACGACGCGCTGCGGCGGGCCGCGACGCTGGCCGGCCGTACGGCGCGGAAGTACGGCGCGACCTCGCTCGCCTGGTGGTCGGGGGCGCTCGATGCGCGCGGGGTCGAGGTCGTCGCGGTCGGTCTCGCCGCCGGCAGCTGGGAGTTCACCGAGACCAAGAGCCCGCCGCCCGCCGAGGAGCGGCGCCCGCCCCTCGCCTCGGCGACCATCCTCGTCGACGACGAGCGTGCCGGGGCCGAAGGGCTCCGCGCGGGGCGCGCCATCGCCAACGGTTACGCGCTCGCGAAGCGCCTCGGCATGATGCCCGGCAACCTCTGCACGCCGGACTATCTCGCCGAGAGCGCCCGCGAGATCGGCGCGCGGCACGGCATGAAGGTCACCGTGCTCGGTCGCGCCGAGATGGAGCGCGAGCAGATGGGCTCCTTCCTCTGCGTCGCGCAGGGGACGCCGCAGGATCCGAAGCTGATCGTCCTCGAGTATCGCGGCGGCAAGGAGGGCGACGCACCCGTCGCGCTGGTCGGCAAGGGACTCTGCTTCGACACGGGCGGGATCTCCATCAAGCCGGCGCAGGGGATGGAGTGGATGAAGTTCGACATGTGCGGTGCCGCCGGAGTGCTCGGCGCGCTCGACGCGATCGGGGCGATGAAGCTTCCGATCAATGTCGTCGGCCTGATCGGCGCGACGACGAACATGCCGAGCGGCACCGCGGTCAAGCCGGGCGACGTCGTCCGCGCGATGAACGGGAAGTACATCGAGATCATCAACACCGACGCCGAGGGCCGGCTGGTGCTCGCCGACGTCCTCGCGTACGCGTCGCGCTATCGCCCGTCAGCGGTCATCGACGCCGCGACGCTGACCGGAGCGTGCGTCATCGCGTTAGGCCACACGGCGACCGGCGTGTTCGGGGACGACGCGCTGGTGCAGGAGGTGCTCGAGGCGGGGAAGCGCTCGGGCGAGCCGGGCTGGCCGCTCCCGCTCTGGGACGACTACAAGGACCTCATCAAGTCGGACGTCGCCGACGTGAAGAACTCGGGAGGACGCCCCGCCGGCTCGATCACCGCGGCGATGTTCCTCAAGGAGTTCATCGGCGATTATCCCTGGGTCCACCTCGACGTCGCCGGCACGGCGTACTCGGAGAGCGACCTGGTGATCCTGCCGAAGGGTCCCACCGGAACGCCGGTCGGAACCTTCCTCGAGTTCGTGCGAGGGAGGGCGGGCTGAGTCTCCGCCGCGCCCTCGCGCACGCCGGCCTCGGCCTCCTCGCCGGGGCCGTTTTTCCACTCGGGCTGCGCGCGCAGGTCACGCCGCGAGACACCGTGCGGCCGCCGGTGGTCCGCGCTCCCGTTCCGCTGCCCCCCGATTCCCAGGCGACGCTCGACACCGCGACGGCTCGCCAGCGCCGCGACTCGCTCCACGCCGACTCGCTGAAGGCGGACACACTCCGGGCCCCGACCGCGCGCGCCGAAGCGCCGATGCTTCCCGAGACCCACGGCGGCTGGCGGTGGACCCGGGACGAGATGTTCGCCAGCGGCGCCCTCACGTTAGGCGAGCTGCTCGACCGGCTTCCGGGAGCGGTGATCTTCAAGCCGAGCTGGATCCATTCGCCGGAGACCGTCTCCTTCCTCGGCGATCCCGGCGCGGTGCGCGTCTTCCTCGACGGCGTGGAGATCGACGAGCTCGACCCCCGCAACGGGCGCGTCCTCGATCTGAACGAGATCCACCTCTGGCCCCTCGAGGAGGTGCGCGTCGAGCGCGGCGCGCGCGAATTGCGCGTCCACCTGCGCAGCTGGCGCTACGAGCGGACGATCCCGACGACGCGCTTCGACGTCGGCACGGGCGATCAGGCGACGAATCTCTATCGCGGATACTTCGGGAAGCGCTGCGCGCACGGCGAGGCGCTGCAGGTCGGCGTCCAGCAGTACTCGACCTCGGACCCGCGCACGGGACTCAGCACCGCACAGGGCGCGGGGGGTCGCTCGCTCGCGGTCATGCTGCGAACCGGTTGGGCGCGCGGCCGCTGGAGCCTCGATGGGTTTCTCCTGCGGGACGGCCGGACGCGAAATCCGGAGCAGGCCTACACGCGCCGGTCCATCGGAGGGGAGCGGTTCTTCGGCGGCGCGGTCGCGGATTCGATCCCCGGGCTCCGCGCCGTTCGCACCGACGCGTACGTGCGCGCGGCGTACGGCGATCCGGAGTCAGGACCCTGGCTGCAGGCGCTCGCGGTCTCGTCGCTCTTTCACGAGGCGACGGGGCAGGACACCTCGCGCCTCGCGCCGATGGTGACGCACGAGGACTCGGTGCGCGGGTCCGGACCTCCCGCGGACACCACGCCCTCGCGCGCGCAGTACGTCGTCGCGGGCGGTCTCTCCCGCTGGGGCGCGCGCCTCAGCGCGACTTCGCGTATCCGGATCTTCCAGGGCCGGACAATCGCCTCGCCGAGCGCGCGCGCCTCCTTCGAGACGCGCTTCGGCTCGGTGTCGACGCGGGCGGAGCGCAACGGCTTCAATCACGCCGCCTCGGTCGAAGCGGGCCTGAGCGCGCTCCCGCTCTCGTGGATCTCGCTCAACGCCGTCGCCGAGCGGACGCAGGGCGCGGACGACGGCACGCCATCGGGAAGCGCCGCTCGCGGAGAAGTGGGGGTCCGCTACCACCAGGCGTGGCTGACGGCGGGTGCGCTGTACCGCGACTCCACCCTCGCGGCGGTGCCTTGGGTCTACTACAGCGACTTCACTCCGGACAGCGCGAAGCATCCGCCATCGCGGCTCGCCGTCTCGCGGGCGCGCGGCGCGTACATGACGCTGAGCGGAAAGCTCTATCGCGACGCCGGGCTGGAGGCGTCGGTGACGCGCTGGACATCGCCGGACCTGTTCCGTCCGCAGGTCGAGGCGCGATCGGACCTCTTCCTCCGCACCCGGTGGCTTTCGCGCTTTCCCAACGGGGAGTTCGGGATCAACGCGAACCTGATCTACGAGTACCGCTCGACGACGCTCTTTCCCGTCGGCGGGCCGGCGCTCGCCGACGTCGGACGCACCGACGTCCGGGGGTCGCACGTGCTCTCGACGCTGCTCGAGCTGCGGATCCGCAGCGCGTACATCACCTGGCAATACCGCAACATCGCCGGGAATGGGGCCTATTACGCGCTCGTGCCCGGCTACAAGATGCCGCAGCTGACGAACTTCTACGGGGTGCGATGGGAGTTCTTCAACTGAGCGGCGAAATTGACAATGTCGTTGTCACTCCGTAACTTGAGCGATTGCAAATGATACGGAGCATGACCGGCTTCGGGGCCGCGGAGGGGCGCGTCGGCAGCTCGCGGGTGACCGTGGAGCTGCGGTCGGTGAACCACCGCTTCTTCAACCCCACGATCAAGCTCCCGGGCGCCTTCGCGCGCTGGGAGGCGGAGGTACGCGAGGCGCTTCGCCAGCGTGTGGCGCGCGGCCACGTCACGCTCTACGCGCGCGCCGAGCGCGACGAGGCGAGCGGGACGGCGATCGACGAGGCGAGATTTGCGCAGCACGTCGCGCAGCTGCGTGACCTGCAGCAGCGATTCTCGCTGGGCGGTGAGCTGGACATCGCGACGGTGCTGCGGATGCCGGAGGTGTTCGCGACCCCCGAGCGGGAGCAGGAAGAGGGCTCGGCGCAGGAGCTGGTGGCGGTGGTGGATGACGCAGCGCGCGCGCTCGCTGCGATGCGCGAGCAGGAAGGGGCGCGGCTCGCCGCGTTCCTTCGCGAGCGCATCGCAGTGATCGAGGCGGCGCTGGCACGGCTCGCGGGGCGCGCGCCGACA
>DATAIN010000025.1:0-1571 GCA_036262635.1 Gemmatimonadaceae bacterium
TGGGCTCGGTGAAGCACCCGTGGTTCAACCAGACGCTCTGCCGCGTCAACGACTCGGTCGTCAGGCTCGGCGTCGTCCAGGGGGAGTACCACTGGCACAAGCACGACGACGACGACGAGTTCTTCTACGTCGTCGACGGACGCTTCCTCATCGACCTCGAGCCCGGCGACGACGGCGTCACGCCGGGAAAGGTGATCACCCTCGGACCGCG
This sequence comes from Gemmatimonadaceae bacterium, assembly GCA_036262635.1. Taxonomy (GTDB): domain Bacteria; phylum Gemmatimonadota; class Gemmatimonadetes; order Gemmatimonadales; family Gemmatimonadaceae; genus JABFXC01. Next base: position 212 of record DATAIN010000025.1, read on the forward strand.
CGAAGGGTATGTCGTGCCGAAGGGCGTCGTCCACCGCACGCGCGCGCCGGAGAAGACGGTGATCCTGATGGTCGAGAACGCGGGGATCATCCCGACGGGAGACTCCTGATGGCGGTCCGCGTCGTCAGGCTCGGCACCGCTCGCGCGCCCGGCGAGGGGCTGCGGTTAGGCACCGTGCGCCGCCCGCCGCGTGGGGTCCCCAGGCGCGACTTCGCGAAGCGCGACTTCTACGACGTCTGGGTCCCCGAGCTCGCGCCGAGCGCGCCGCTCGTGAGCTGGGCGCTGGCGACGCCCTGGGATGACAAGCGCTGGAAGACATACGCGCGGAAGTACGTCGCCGAGATGAAGAGGCCGCCGGCGAGCCGCCTCATCGAGCTCCTCGCCGCGCTCTCGCACACCGCCGACTTTTCGGTCGGCTGTTACTGCGAGAACGAGGCGCGGTGTCATCGGTCGTTGCTGAGAGAGATGCTCGCGGATGCCGGGGGAAGGCTCGCTGGGTGAGCCCGAGGGTTTACGCTTTTGCTGCTCGCCGCTCGAAAGAGCGTCCACCTCAGTCACGCGCGTCGAAAGGCGTAAAGCGAACAGCCCCGTGCACGGGGCACTAACTTGCCCCACCCCACCACTCGACCCCTAGCCACGCATGGACTTCCTCACCGACCCGCAGGCCTGGATCGCGCTCGTCACGCTGCTCGCCCTCGAGATCGTGCTCGGCGTGGACAACATCATCTTCATCTCGATCCTGGCGGGGAAGCTTCCCGAGGAGCAGCGGAAGAAGGCCCGGACGCTCGGGCTCGCACTGGCGCTGGTAACGCGAATCCTGCTCCTGCTCTCCCTCTCCTGGGTGATCGGCCTGACGGCGCCGCTCTTCACCATCTTAGGACAGGAGATCTCGGGGCGAGACCTGATTCTCATCCTCGGCGGTCTTTTCCTCCTCGCCAAGAGCACCCACGAGATGCACCAGCAGCTCGAGGGACAGGAGGGGGAGAAGTCGACGCGGGTCGCGGCGAGCTTCGCGAGCGTGATCGTGCAGATCCTCCTCCTCGACGTCGTCTTCTCGCTCGACTCGGTGATCACCGCGGTCGGGATGGTGGACGAGCTGGCGGTGATGATCACGGCGGTGGTGCTGGCGGTGATCTTCATGCTCGCCTTCGCCGGGAAGATCGGCGGCTTCGTCGATCGTCACCCGACGATCAAGATGCTCGCCCTCGCGTTCCTGCTCCTCATCGGCACGACCCTCGTCGCCGACGGCATCGGCTTCCACATCCCGAAGGGCTACATCTACTTCGCGATGGCGTTCTCGGTGTTCGTCGAGGTCATGAACATCAGGGCGCGGGCGAAGCGGAAGGCGGAGCCGGTGAAG
>DATAIN010000026.1:0-3291 GCA_036262635.1 Gemmatimonadaceae bacterium
TGTAGATCGAGAGCGCGATCGCGATCCAGTAGATCGCCGCGCCGTAGCCGAAGACGCCGAACCACCAGCCGAGCCGCACTCCGTCACGCGTCCGGCACCCGGCGTCGGCCATCCGGCGCGCCGCGAGCGACACGGGCACCAGGCACACCAGCGCCGCGAGGAGCGGCGGCAGCGGTGGGAACGCGAGGAAGAAGAGCAGCCCGGAGGCCGCGGCGGGAAGCGCGATCGCCGGCGGCGGGATGAAGCGCCGCGGGGCCACAGCCGGATCTCTTTGCCCTCGTCCGCGGACTTGTAGACGTTCTCGACGAGCTTCAGCAGCACCACCTGGTCGGTGGGCGCCTCGTACTTCGCGTCCCCGGTGACGATCGCGAGGAAGTGCGCCAGCTCGGCGCGATACGACTGGACGAACGCGCTCTCGCGCGCCGCGGCGCCCGTCGGCGAGACGTCCACCGGCCGCCCGTTCAGCTCCTTCACGACGCGCAGCGGCGCGAGACGCGTGCTGCCACGCGTGGAGATCGTCTCGAACCACCAGCGGTCGTCCTCGCCCACGTAGCTCCAGTTCAGGTCGAGCGAGATCGAGAGGTTCGGCCCGCACTCGATGTGGACCAGCATCGCGTCCTCGACCGCCTGCGCGCCGCGTCCGCGATCCATGTGCGCCGTCAGGCGCGTCGGCTCGGGATAGTCCGCGAGCCAGAGTGCGAGATCGAGCAGCGGGATCCCGTGCTCCATGAAGACGCCGCCTCCCGCTTCGGCGCGGCGCGTGCGCCACGACTCGGGGGTCCGCTTCAGGTGGTACGACCCGGCGCGGAACGCCATCAGCCGTCCCAGCTCTCCGCCGCGAAGGAAGCGGTCGAGTGCCTGGGCGTCGGTACGGAAGCGATGGTTGTTCGCGACGACGACCTTGCGGTCGGCGCGCTGCGCCGCGGCGAGGATGCGCTCCACGCCGCGCGCCGTGACCGCGAGCGGCCGCTCGCAGAGCACGTGCACCTTGGCCGCGAGCGCCGCGAGCACGTGCGGCTCGTGCAGATGGTTCGGCGTCGCGACGATCACCGCGTCCAGCGCGTCGCTCTCCAGCAGCTCCTCGATGTCGGTGAAGACGTCGGGAACCTCGAAGCGGTCGGCGAGCGCGCGCGCCTTCGCCCGGTCGTTGTCGCAGAGCGCGACCAGCCGCGCGCCCTTCGTCTTCGCGATCGCCGGCAGATGCGCCATCTGCACGATGGCCCCCGCGCCGACCACGCCCAGCCTGACGTCCGTCATCGGTCGCCGTGGCCCGGGGCCGTGTCGAAGTGATAGGTGCCGACGAGCCGCAGCGATCCGTAGCGGACGCCGCTCGTCAGGTCGAATCGTCCCTGGATCCCGAAGCCGAGATGACGTGCCAGTGTCACATCCACCCCCGTTGTCGCCGCGAAGCCTAACGCGATGTTGTCGAGCGCATTCTCGATCACCGTTCCCTGGATCGCCCGCCCTTCCGCGTTCACCACGTGCGCGAGCACGCCGCCGCCGAGGAAGGGGCGGAAGCTCCCCGCGCGCGGCGTCCACCGCAGGTCCCCCCCCACCGCGATGTCCGACACGCGGATCGTTCCGAGATCGACGCGGGCCGTCGCGGTCGTGTCCACGATCTGCTCGCGCAGCCGGTTGGCCAGCCGGGTCACCGTCTCCTGCCGGTAGTGCGATCCCCAGTACGTCGCGGTGAATACCACGCGCCAGCGCGGCGAGATCTCGCCGTAGTCGGCGTGCACCGAGTACGCGGTGGTCGGCGAGATGCTCGTCGGCGCGACCGGCCCCATCGACGCGCCGAGCGCGGTGAGGCGGAGCTTGTCGAGGTTGAGCCGCTCGAAGAGTCCCTGCCCTTCCTGCGCGCGAACGGGCGTCGCCGCGAACACGGCGCCCGCCACGAGTCCGAGAATCCCGCGCAGCCGTCTATTGAACGATGCCGACACTGGTTCCCGGATAATAGGTTCGCAGGATCGTCGCCGCGTCCTGCCCGGCCCGCGCCCGACCGATCGCCCCCCACTGGCACATTCCGATGCCGTGCCCGTAGCCGCGACCACGAAGCACGAACTCTCGCTCGCCTCCGCGGCTGCCGCCGCGCTCCACCGAAAAATACGTGCTGTTGAGAAGCTCGCCACCCGCCGGCCGGAGCGCGTAGCGGATCTCGTTGCCGCGCAGCCTGACGTCCTCGCCCGACGACGACTCCAGCACCAGCGTGCCGACGCGCCCCGATGCCGTCCACGACTCGATCCGAACCCCGCGTACGGTCCCAAGGGTAGCACGCGAGCCGCGCCCGCGCAGGTAGCGGGTCACCGCGGCCGCCATGTCGTCACCGCCCATCGTGCGCGTCCACTGGAAGCGCGGCGACGGGTCGCAGTAGTACCGATCGGTGCCCGGGATCCGATCGCTGACGCGCTTCAGGTACGGCGCGCCACGCTCGCCGTTCCAGACCTCCCCGGGCTCCGCGGTCGAGCCGCCGCACGTCGAATGATAGGGCGCGTCGGCGATCCGGTCCTCGTAGCGCAGCACCTGGCCCGCGGTCGCGGCGACGGCGGCGTCCGCGAGCGGACGCTCGGCGTTCACCCCTCCGTAGACCTGGTCGTCCACCGTCGCCCGGACGTCGAAGCGGCGCGTCGGAACGAGATGAGAGTACGCGTAGCTGCGCGCGGCGATCGCCTGCGCCTCCACCGCCGCGCGCTCAGACTCGGCGCGCTCCCCGATCTCCAGCGGCACCACGCCGCGGAGGTAGTCTTCGATCGCGAGGCGGTTGACGACGGTGAGCGCGTCGCCATCGACGTGCACCACCAGCTCGCCGCGATACTCTCGCGGACCGACGGAGAGTCGCGTGCCATCCGCGATCGCGCGGAGCACCGCCGGCGCGGAGAGGCTGATCGACCATCCGTCGTCCTCCCGGATCGCGCGCAACCGCCCGGAGCGCGCCGCGACGGTCCATCGCTCGCCGCTCCCCGCGACGGCCGCGGTCAGGCCGTCGCGATCGAGGATCGTCCAGCGCCCGCTCCCGGTGATGCCCGCCGAGGGAGCGCCGGGCACGAGCGCGACGCGAATCCTGGCGCCGCGAATGACACGCCCCGGCCCGGGCATCAGCGGGAATGCGGTGTCTCCCGCGATGGTGTCGGTGCGCAGCGTGTCGCGAGCGCCCGGCGGGCGGACCTCAGGCTCGGGGGCGCGGCTGAGCGAGCCGCGACAGGAGCCCATCACCACCGCGGCGACGATCGCCGCGACGACGCTAGCCCGCCGCGCCGAGCGCGGCATCGAGCCGTTCGAGGGTGAGATCGATCT
>DATAIN010000027.1:0-1696 GCA_036262635.1 Gemmatimonadaceae bacterium
TACGACGCCTTCACCAGCAGCGTATTGTCCGGGTGCGCCCGGAAGAGGTCGCGGTAGTCGCGGTTCGCGCGGAAGCTGCCGAAGTTGCGGTCGGACTGCTCGCGTCCCTGCTGCCAGACCACGAACAGCGCCGAACCTGGCCGGTACTCCCAGCGCAGCACCGCGTTCGTGTTCAGCGCCTTGTAGTTGAAGTTGTTCCCCGTCACCGAGTAGTTCGCGTATTCCGAGGCGTCGGTCGGGTTCACCGGCGTGAACGGCCGCAGGCGGTCGGCGTAGTTCCCCGCGCTCGGGTCGTTGAGCTCGCGGAGATTGCGGTACTCGCCCGCGGTCGCGTACGGCCGGGCATAGAGCTGCACCGTCAGCGTCGGCGTCACCGTGTAGTCGATGCGCGTCGACATCGACAACGTCTTCTGCGACAGGCGCGCGAAGCCGTAGTGGCGCGAGAGCAGGCTGTCGTTCGCGCCCGCGCTGCGGTCGCGGATGTCGAAGCGCCCCGCCCACTGGTTGTCGTTGATGTTGTACTCGAAGTACGGGTTGACCTGGAGCTTGACGTTGTCGGTGATGCGCACGTCGTACCAGTTGTCGATCCAGAAGCCCTTCGACGCGCCCTCGTCGCCTTGCATCCCGCCGACGAAGAGGTTGGGCGTGACGCGGTCGCGGCGATCGCCCTCCGCGCCGAGCCAGAAGTTGCCCGAGCGCGACTGCCGGATCGCCGGCCCGCCGCGCGCCTGACGGTCGTCGTAGACGGGCACCAGGCCGTTGCCGCTGATGCCGGCGTGGATCCAGATCATCGACGGCAGCTGCACGTGGTAGTTCACGTTGCCGCCGAGCTCCCTGCGCAGCCCGGCGGTGTTCCACGTCGCCCACTGGTTGAAGTTCAGGCGGGCCATGCGATACCACGACGTGGCCTTGTTGTAGTTGAAGCCGACCCAGTTCGAGACGAGCTGCTCGTCGACGCGCGGCAGGTAGCCGATGTCGTTGATCTCGAACCCCGGCGCGAGGTAGCGGTAGTTGCTGTTGAAGCGCACCACGCCGCTCACCTTGTTCAACGACACCATCCCCGCGGTGCCCTCGAGGCTCGTTCGCGTCGGGTCGTACTCGATCTCGCTCCCCTCGCGCTGGTAGTAGCGCGCCGAGCTCCGTTGCGTGCGGTCGATCGCCTCCTCTGATCCAGCGACGCGGCTTCCCGCGATCCACCCGCTGACCTCGTACCTGTTCGCGAGGAAGCGGTGGCGGCCGTCGAGGCCGAGCGCGTACGCCGAACGGCGCAGGCGCGGCTCGGTGAACTCGTCGAGCGCGCGATTCACTCCGGTGGCCATGAGGCCGATCGCGCTCATCCCCTTCCGGAAGTCCTGGCGCACGCGCGCGACGGCGTAGTTGGTGCGCGGCTCGGTCACGACCTCGCCGATCTCCGGTCCGTACGCCTTGCGCTCGTCGGTCACTGCGTTGAGCAGCGCGACCTGGAAGCCCGACGCGGTGCGGCCGGTGAGCTTGGCGGCGCCGAGAATCGGCGTCGCGCTCGACGTGCTCGCGGCCGGGTCCATTCCGTAGCGGACCTCGTCGTTGAGCTGCGGGCTGCGGCCGATGCGGCGCGAGTAGAACAGGCCGCTGCAGCTACCGTCGTTGCAGTTGATGTCGAAGCGGAAGAGTCCCGCACCTTCCATGAAGAAGGGGCGGCGCTCCGAGTAGACCTGCT
>DATAIN010000028.1:0-7437 GCA_036262635.1 Gemmatimonadaceae bacterium
CGGGGAGCACCGGCGACGACGGCGCGCCGGCCGCGATCTCCTCCGGGGTGGGGGCCGCTGACACTGGCACCGGAAGCGTCGCGGCGCGTTGTGCATTGCAGGCGACGAGCGCGCAGAGCGCGCCGGCTACGAGGAAACGCATGCGCGGAAGGTAACGCGCGACGTCCGCCTCGCCACCGGGTCCCCGCGGCGCAACCCCCTTTCGCCGCGGGGGATGCGTTCCGTAATGTGCCAGTAGATCGTCCTCCTGTGTCACCCACGTCCCGACTGACGAACGATCCGCTCGGAGCATCCTTGAGCGCAGCCAAGATCTGCCCGCAGTGCAACACGGAGTTCCCGGAGGACCAGCGCTTCTGCCCGCGTGACGGGTCGACGCTGAAGTCGCTCTCGGGGGCGGGCGATCTCGTCGGCTCCGTGATCGCCGACCGCTATCACGTCACCCGGAAGCTGGGCGAGGGCGGGATGGGCCAGGTCTATCTCGCCGAGCACGTGCGGATGGGACGGAAGAGCGCGGTGAAGGTGATGCACCCCGGGATGGTGAACGACGCGGACGCGATCAGCCGCTTCAATCGCGAGGCGGCGAACGCATCGCGGATCAACCACCCCAACGTCGCGGCGATCTACGATTTCGGGGAGACGAGCGATGGGCTCATCTACCTGGCGATGGAGTTCGTCGAGGGGGAGCCGCTCACCGCGCTGATCGAGCGGCAGGGAGCGCTCCCCGCGGCGCGCGCGGCGAGCATCGTCCGCCAGACGGCCGACGCGCTCGCCGTCGCGCACGAGTTCGGGATCGTCCACCGCGACCTGAAGCCGGACAACATCATGATCGCGCGGAACCGCGACGATTCCGATTGCGTGAAGGTGGTGGACTTCGGAATCGCGAAGGCGGCCAACAACGAGGCGCAGAAGGTGACGCGCACGGGACTCATCGTCGGCACTCCCGAGTACATGAGTCCCGAGCAGCTGGCCGGCGATCCCCTCGACGGCCGGAGCGACGTGTACTCGCTGGCGCTCGTCGCCTTCGCGATGCTCACGGGCAGGCTTCCCTTTCCGAGCGAGACGGCGCAGGAGTCGATCATCTCGCGTCTCACCGAGCGGCCGCGCTCCCTTGCCGAGATGAAGCCGGAGGTGAGCTGGCCGGCGCAGCTCCAGGCGGTGATGGACCGCGCCCTCTCCCGCGACGCGGCCGGCCGCTACGCGAACGCCGCCGAGTTCGGGCGCGATTTCGCGCGCGCGATCGAGACGATGCCGCAGACCGTTGCGACGGAAGCGGGGACGAGCATCATGGCGCCCGCCGGCCTTCCGGCGACGCGTGTCGCGCCCGCGCCCACGGTCGCGGTCGACGCGACGAAGTCCCGGACGAGTCGTCTCCCGCTGCTCGTCGGGGGGACGACGGTCGCCGTCGGGGCGATCATCGCCTTCGCGGTGCTGGGACGGCCGAAGAGCGACGCCGGACAGGTCGCGACACCTTCCGCGACGGTGGCCCCGACGACGACCACCGCGCCCGCCCCCGACACGACGGCCGGCCGGACTGCCGGCGCGGGCGCCGCGCCTAACGGCGGGACCACCGGGCGCGAGAGTGCCGGCTCCGGAACGACGCGCCCCGTCGCGAACGCCGAGGCGCGGACCGCGGCGCAGGAGCCCACGGTCCCCGCACCGGCGGCCGCGATCGACGAGCTGCGGCGCCTTTCCGGCGATCCGGCGACCGCGGGAACCGCGATCTCGCGAGCGAACGCCCTCCTCCCGCGACTGACCCAGGCGGACGACAGCGCGGCGGCGCTATACTATCAGGCGCTTGCGTACGGACTGCAGGGTCAGGAAACTAGGAGCTGTCAGATTCTCCGGCGGATCGGATCGCGTGGCCGCCAGGACATTCGAAGCGCGATCATCCCCCTGCTCGAGAGCTGTCCCGAGTGACCCGCCGTACTTCCCTTCACCGCCCCGCATGACCGCGCCACGATCGCCCGACGGCGGCGTTCTCGTCCACGTCTTCGCCCGCACCGACGTCGGGCGCACCCGCGAGCACAACGAGGACGCGTTTCTCGTCGCCGACCTCGCGACTGGAAACGTCGCCCTCGACGAGAAGCTCGAGCGTCACGTCGCGTCCTCGCAGGGGAGCCTGTTCATGGTCGCCGACGGCATGGGCGGCGCGGCGGCCGGCGAGATCGCGAGCGCGATGGCCGTACAGACGGTGCTCGAGGAGCTGCAGAGCCGCTGGGTCGCGAACGACCGCAAGGACCCCGAGAGCTTCGCCGCCGCGCTCAAGGTCGCGACCGACGTCGCGAACTCGCGGATCCACAAGATGGCCGCCGAACAGCCGGAGTACCGTGGGATGGGCACCACCGCGACGATCGCGGGTCTGCTCGGCGACACGCTCTACGTCGCGCAGGTCGGCGACTCGCGCGCGTATCTCATCCGCGACGGCAAGGCGCGCCAGATCACGAAGGACCAGTCGCTGATGCAGCGGCTGATCGACGCCGGAGAGATCACCGAGGAGGAGGCCGAGCAGAGCGAGCGCCGGAACATCATCCTCCAGGCGCTCGGCCCCGAGCCTTCGATCCGCACGGAGATCACGCATCAGCGGGTCCGGCGCGGCGACACGCTGGTGCTCTGCAGCGATGGACTCTCCGGGCTCGTGCGCCCGGACGAGATCGCGGCGATCGTGAGCGAGGAGCGCGATCTGAAGATGGCGTGCAAGCGGTTGATCGATCGCGCGAACCAGAACGGCGGTCCGGACAACATCACCGTCGTCGTCGCGCGCTTCGACGGCGAGGCGCTCGCCGCGGCGACCGAGGACGACTCGGTGGGACATCAGGTGTACACGATGCCCGGCGAGGTGACGCCGACGCTCCCGATGGAGCCCTTCCGCCGGCACTCCGGCACTCCGCCGATGGGGAGCACCGATCTGAACGCCGGCGAGCAGCGCGCGATGCGCACACCGCAGCCGGCGCATCACGCTCCGCGCCGCGCCTTCGTGCTGCTCCTCGTGATCGCGGTGGTCGTCGCCGCGGCGTGGTACCTCTTCGAGCACATCACCATCACGCGGTGAGTCCCCGCCTCACGATCCTCACGGGGACGCTGGCCGGCCAGGCGCGCGTCCTCGGCGCCTCGCGCACCTCGCTCGGGCGTGATCCGCTCTGCGAGATCCGCTTCGACGCGAACTCCGACGTCGAGGTGTCGGCGCGGCACGCCGAGATCCGGATGGAAGACGGGCGCGCGGTCCTCCACGACGCGAACAGCACCAACGGCACCTACGTCAACGACCGGCGGATCAGGGGCGACCACACGCTCGTCGACGGGGACGTGATCCGGCTCGGCGCGCGCGGGCCGAAGCTTCGCTTCGAGAGCGCGGCTGTGTCGATCGGCGGCGGCACGACGCAGCGCGTCGCCGCGGCGGTGAAGGAGCAGACGCGCGGCCTGCGCATCTCCGTGGCCGCGCTCGCCCTGCTCGCGGTCGCGGGCGCGGGGATGGCGGCGTGGGTGGCGCGGCGCGGCGACGCGTCGCGCTCCGCGGAGCTGGAGCTGCTGCGCAGGCGCAACGACTCGCTGAGCGCCGCGATCGACCGCGACATGCACGCGATGAGCGGACGGCTCGCCGGACTCGACTCCGCCCTCGCCGAATCGAAGCGGGAGAGCGATCGCCTGCGTGAGCAGCTTCGCGCGGCACGCTCGAGCGAGGGGGTGCGGCTCCTCTCGGCGCGCATCGCCGAAGCCGAATCGCGCCGCGGCGCGATCGCCGCCGCGGCGCGCATGGACTACGAGACCATCGCGCGCACCAACGGCCGCGCGGTGGTGATGATCGCCGTCGAGATGGCGGACGGGCAGAGCTACTCCGGCACGGGCTTCGGGGTCACCGCCGACGGCGCGATCGTCACCAATCGGCACGTCCTGCGGGCCGACAGCGGCGAGACGGCGAAGCGCATCGCGGTCATCTATGCCGACACGCGCGACTGGCTGCCGGCGCGCATCGAGCGAGTGGCGGGGGACGCGGATCTCGCGCTGCTGCGCGTCGAGCGTGAAGGGAGCTATCCCGTCGTGTCGGGGATCGCGTCGGCTCCGCCGGTGGTCGGCGCGCCGGTGGCGGTGATCGGGTATCCGCTCGGCACCGCCACGCCGATGGAGGGAAGCGGCACCGCCATCACGGCGCGCGCCACGTTAGGCGTGGGCACCGTCTCGAAGTCGATCGCCGACGCGCTGCAGATCGACGGCTACGCGGTGGAAGGGTCGAGCGGGAGTCCGGTCTTCGGCGCCGACGGCGCGGTGGTCGGCGTGGTGTACGGCGGCGCGGCGGAATCGCGCGGCCACATGGTGTACGCCGTTCCCGCGGCCGCGGTGCGCGCCCTGCTGCGCTGACCGGCGCGCGTCAGGCGGTGACGCGCTCGGCGCCGGCGCCGCGACGCCGGGCGAGCCAGCGCGCCGCTGCCTCCTGCATCGCGCGCTCGCCGCACCAGGCGGTGACGACGGTGTCGGCGACGATCCCCGCCGCGAGCCGCGGATGCCCGAACTGCACGACGACCGCGCGACGCCCTTCGCGCTCCGCGTCCGCGACCGCGCGATTGACCGCGACGAGCGCCTCGGGAGAGTAGCCGGCTCGCCCCTTTCCGCCGATCACGTCGCCGAACAGCGCGACGACGCGCGTCGCGCCGGCCGCCAGCGGCCCCGGATCGCGAACACCGAAGCCGGACCCGCGCAACGAGGCGGCGAGCGTCCCGCGCGGCGGGGCCCCTTCGAGGCCGGCATCGTCGTCGACGACGAAGAGCTCGATGGTCGCGCCGAGCGCCCCGACCTCGCCGCGCACGGCGGTGATGACGCGCTCGGCGAGATCGTTCCCGGAGGCGACGTCGAACGTCGACGCACGCCGCCAGTCGCTCGGCGGCGCCGCCCACTGCGCCCACTTGAGGCGGCGTCGCTGCGAGCGGAGGAGCAGCTCCGCGTCGAGCGTCCCGTCGGCGACGGCTTCGGTGAGCGCGGCGACGCAGGCGTCGAGATCCGTCGGCATCAGCACGAGGTCGCAGCCCGCGAAGAGCGCGGCGACCGCGGCATCGGTCTCGGTGGAGTGACTCGTCAGCGCGCGCATGTTGAGCGCGTCGGTGACGACGAGGCCATCGAAGCCGAGCCGCTCGCGGAGCAGCACGCGCACGATCGCCATCGAGAGCGTCGCCGGCGGACCGGCCGGATCGAGCTTCGGGAAGGCGACGTGCGCGGTCATCATCGACGCGACGCCCGCCTTGATCGCGGCGCGGAACGGAACGAGGTCGCGCTCCATCAGCTCGTGTCGCGTGACGCGGATGGCCGGCCGCTCGAGATGCGAGTCGGTGACGGTGCGGCCGTGTCCCGGGAAATGCTTCGCGCACGCCAGCACGCCCTCCTGCTGGCAGGCCTCGATCCAGATGGTGCCGAGCTTCGCGACGAGCGCCGGATCGCCGCCGAAGGCGCGCGAGCCGACGATCGGGTTGGCGGGATCGACGTCGAGGTCGAGCACCGGCGCGAGCGCCCAGGTGACGCCGAGGGTCCGCGCCTCGCGCGCCGTGAGGCGGGCGGCTTTGCGCACCGCGTCGGCGTCGTCGAGCGCCGCGAGCGCGGCGAGGGGAGGCACGCCGGTCGCACCGCCGAACGCCTGCCCCGCGCCGCGCTCCATGTCCGCGGCGATGAGCAGCGGATGGCGCGACCGGGTGCGCAGCTCCTTGGTCAGGGCGCGCACGTCGTCCTGCGGCGCCGCGCCGAGCACGAACCCGCCGACGCCTAACGCGAGGGCGCGCTCGCGGAGCTCACGCGACGCATCGAAGCCGCGCTCCTCGCTCCAGGTGAGCCGAGGAACGACGTGCTGCGCGACCGCGCTCGGGGTCGGAGTGTCCGCCATCGTGGGGAAAAATAGCGAATGGCGCGGGGGCGTGACGGCTAGTGCGGCGGATCACATGACTGGTACCGCCACGACTCATGACTCATGGCAGCCGCGAAGTCATCACGCCGGCGTCAGTTTGCCGAGCACTCTCGGTCCCCTCGCGCCCGTCGCGCCGATGACGTTGCCGGGACGGCCGTGCAGGTGCAGCCAGCCGAGGAACGCGAAGGCGACGGCTTCCTTGGCTTCGCCGTCGAAGAACTCGTCCTCGAAGCGGCGCACGCGGCGGCCGGTGAGCTCGCGCTCGAGCATCGCGACGAGCGCGGGGTTGTGGGCGCCGCCGCCGGAGAGCAGGACGTCATCCACCGGCTCGGGGAGGAAGCGCGCGTATGCGTCGGCGATGCTGCGCGCGGTTAGAAGCGTGGCGGTGGCGACGAGATCCTCGCCCGTGGCGCCGGCGCGGCTCTCCCGGCAGCGCGCGACGAGCGCTTCGGCATAGCTCGCGCTGAACAGCTCACGGCCGGTGGACTTCGGTGGCTCGGCGGCGAAGTACGGCGCGGCGAGCAGCTCGGCGACGACGCGCGCGTCGGCCTCCCCGCGCGAGGCGAGCTGACCGTCGACGTCGTACGGGAGCGCGGGATCGACGATCCGCGTCACCGCGTCGATCACCGCGACACCGGGGCCCGTGTCGAAGGCGCGGACCGCGCGGAGGTCGCCGTCAGGCGGGACGACGGTGACGTTGCCGATGCCGCCGATGTTCTGGAGGGCGCGCCATCCGGTCTCGCTCGCGAAGAGCAGCGCATCGGCGATCGGAACGAGCGGCACGCCCTGCCCCGCCGCCGCCACGTCGCGCACGCGGAAGTCGGCGATGACGTCGATCCCGGTCCGCTCGGCGATCACCGCACTCTCGCCGAGCTGCCAGGTCGAGTCTCCCGGCTCGTGCCAGATGGTCTGTCCGTGCGACGCGATCGCGGCGATCTCGCCGCGCGCGATCCCCGCTTCGGCGATGCACGCGATGGCCGCGTCGGCGAGCCACCCGCCGAGATCGAAGCCGATGCGGCAATACTCCGCGGGCGTCGCGCCGGTGAGGGCGCGCGCGAGCTGCGCCCGCTGCACCGGCGTATAGGAGCGCGTGAGCCAGGCGAGCAGCTCGATGCGCGTGCGGCCGCCATCCTCGGCGAAGCGAACGGCGGCGGCGGTCACGCCGTCCAGCGAGGTGCCGGACATCAGACCGACCACCACCGCGCGCTCGCTCGGACGCGCGGCGCTCATCGCACAGGGGGCGGCGGTCCGGGGATGACGCGGCGCACCACGCCACCGCCGCGCTCGAGCGCAGCCTCGGCACTGTCGCGATCGACGCCGAGCGCGTTCATCACGATCGCCGTCTTCACGCTGCCGCCCGACGCGGCGAGGAGCTCCTTCGCGCGCGCGCGATCCACCGCGCAGACCTCGACGAGGATCCGCTCGCTGCGATCGCGCAGCTTGCTGTTCGTCGCGCGAAGATCGACCATCAGGTTCCCATACGTCTTCCCGATGCGAATCATCGCGCCGGTGGAGATCGTGTTGAGCACGAGCTTCGTCGCGGTGCCCGCCTTCAT
>DATAIN010000029.1:0-2560 GCA_036262635.1 Gemmatimonadaceae bacterium
GGCGCGGCGCAGGAAGCCGCGCGCCCGGTCGAATGGCCGGCCGAGGCCGCGCGGCTCGCGACGATCTATCGCAGCCTCGCCGCCCCGGCGGCGAACGGGGTCAGCGCTGGAGAACCCGGCTCTTCGCCAGCCACGGAATCCCGTCAGCGCCAGCCCGGATAAAGTAGAGGTTGGCGTCAACTGCCGACACGTAGTAGAAATCGTATCCGGGATCGTCGAGGACGACGCTCTCGAATTCCCAGCTCACGAGGTCACGGCTGACGGCGCTGTACAGCCGGCTCCGTCCGCCCGGCTCGTGCTTGTCGTCGGCGCAGAAGAACATCCGCCACATGGACGGCCCGATCGGCACGATCGATGGGCTGTAGACCATGCGCTGCGGGCGTCCGGGAAAGGTGAGGGGCGAGAAGACGCGCCGATGCCGTGACCAGGTGATCTGGTCCGGCGATCGCCACTCTTCGATCGCGAATCCCTCGTTAGGCTCGTACACGCCGGCCCACATCCGCCAGCCGATCGCGTCGGGACCGCGCATCACCGTCATCCCCTCGCCAGCCGAGTAGGGGTTGGGGAAGATCCCAGGCTCGCCGATTCGCACTCCCGGTTCCTTCACCCACGACACACGGTCCGGCGACACCGCCGAGCGCACCCGCCAGCCGAGACATTGGCTTCCGGACGCGTAGAACATCCGGAAGCCGGGACCCTCCGCGCGCTCGGCGATCGCGACGTTCTCGATCGCAAATCCATCGGCGTCGCAATCGTCTGGATCGTGCCGGAGCGCGACCCCCTTGTACTCGAAGGTCGCTCCGCCGTCTCGTGACACGAGCTGGTGGAGATCGGCGTGGGAGAGCGAGTCGCCGACCTCGCGAACGTACGACGCGTAGAAGAGGTCGACCTCTCCGTCCGGACCCTTCATCGCCGACGACGCCCAGTGGGGGTTTCTCGTTCCGAAGCTGTCGGCCACCACCAGCACCCCTTGCGCATCGAGCACCGCCGGGGCGATCGCGATCGCGATCGCCGCCGTGTCCGATGCTGTTCCCGCGGTGGCAACAAGGGTGTCGACGCCCGAGCGCACGGCGCGGAGCGCGTCGCATCGCGTCCCGGCCACACCGCCGTTACGGGAGGTGACCGCGATACCGACGCGTGGCATGTCGAAGCCGTTCGCGTCGAGCGCCCGGCAGGCCACGGTCACTGGCCCCTGATGGAGCCGCCGCTGGATCGGCGCGCCGTCCGCGCTCGCGATCGTGACCGAGCGAAGCTCCCGCTGCACGAGCACCGTGACGTCGGATTGCGCGCCGTCCGCCGTGAGGGTCACGCGCGCGTCGCCGTCGCCAGTCGCCACGATCCAGCTCGCGTTCGTGCGCACGACATCACTGCCAGCAGCGCCGATCGTGACGGACTGCGTCTCCAGGGGCACGCCGAGCGAGTCGCGCGCCGTCGCCTGAAGGCGGACGCTGTCCCCGAGCGCGACGAAGGTGATCTGCGTCGGCGTCACGTCGATGGAGCGTGCTATCTGCTCGACGCGCACGACGACGCTATCCTGGATACCGGCGACGCTCGCGCGGAGCAGCGCGCGGCCGTTCCGTCGGGCTTCGACCATTCCCAGCTCGTCGATCTGGACAACCGACGAATCGGAGACATCGAAGCCCGGTCGCGCCGAGGCGATCGCGTTGCCGCGGCTGTCCTCCGCGACGAGCGCTACCCTGCGCTCCCCGATCGACGCCAGCACGAGGCTGTCCGCAGTACCACCGAAACGGACCGGACGCTGCCTGACGGAGAGGCGCACGGAATCGCGCACGCCCGATTCGGCGACCGCGACGACGTACGCGTCGCCTTCGCCCATCGCGACCGCATTGTAGGCGTCGGCGATGCTAACGGTAGCCGCGCTTGAGGACGTAACCGCGGGAATCTGGTCGGTGATGGCCGCGCCGTTCGCATCGACCATCGCGATCGCCAAACGGCACGTGTCGCCTAACGCCTCGAGCGTCGCTGCGCTGGACGTCAGCGCGATCGACGTCGCGACCTGTCGCACCTCGATCGCGATCGCCGCCTGGAGCTCGCCGTAGCCTATGATGATGTGCCCTGCCCCGGGCGCGACGCTCTCGACCAGGACGGTGGAGTCGGTGACGGCGAGCACGCGTAGCGAGGACGGAATCTCGAGCGTTGGAAGCGAGTCGCTGATGCTCCGCGCACGGTCGTCGACCGCACGGAAGGAGAGGAGATGTGATTGTCCGAGGGTCGTGAGCCGGACCGCCACGCTGTCCGTCACGATCTTCGAGACCTGCTGGCCGACCGCGATGACCACGGTGTCGGTCGCATCGCCCGCAGTAATGGCGACGCGAGCCCGTCCGCGGCGCAGCGCCTCGATCGAATCACTCCCGATCACCGCGACAACCTGGGTATCGAGCGCCGTCAGCGACGCGACGCCCCCGGTCACGTTCCCGAATCGGTCGAGCAGCGTGAATGGCAGCCGGACCCGGTCGCCGGGCGCCGCCACAACGGAGTCGCCGGAGAGGCCGATGGTCGAGGCGAGCCCGGGCTGGGCGCGCGCGGAAAGGGCAAACCG
>DATAIN010000030.1:0-6159 GCA_036262635.1 Gemmatimonadaceae bacterium
GACAAGTACATCGCGCGCATCGTCCCCGCCGGCGCGGCCGGCGTCGACGGCTTCGTGCTCGGCGTCTTCGCCTGGGCGCTGCTCGGCTTCGGCAACATCTACTGCGGCATGGCGCGCCGCGCGCTCGACCTCACCGTCGAGGGCCTCAAGAAGAAGACGTCGCTCGCTCTCTCGCGGCCGATGTGCTATCACGCCGAGGCGCAGCACGGCGTCGCCGAGATGGTGATCGAGCTCGAGGGGATCGAGCCGCACCTCAACCAGGTCGCGCGCGAGTACTCGGAGGGCGTGCAGTACGGGGCGGGCTGGGTGGTGAAGATCGTCGCCGCGAAGTACCACGCGGTCGAGGGCGCATGGAAGGTCGTCGACGAGGCGCTCGACCTCGCGGGAGGCTTCGGGATATTCAAGCGCGGTCCCTTCGAGCAGCTCTTCCGCGACGCACGGCTCGGCCGCATCCACCCGGCCAACTCGGCGCTCACCCACGAGCTCTGCGCGAAGCTGACGTTAGGCATCAACCCCGACGAGGCGCCTCGCTGGGGCTGAGCGCGGCGACGCGATACGAACCCGACGAACCCTTCTCCCCCGGCGTCGATCGCGCCGGACGACATCCCCCCCGGCGGCGCCGGTCACGCATCCAGCGCGGAGATCCTCCTCCGCACCGTGATCGACGCCGCGCCGTTCGGCCTCATCGGCTTCGACGCGGACCTCCGCATCACCGAGTGGAACCGCCGCGCCGAGCGTAACAGTGGCGTCGCTCGCGCCGACGTCGTCGGCCGGCTGCTGCTCGACGTCTTTCCCGACTTCGTCGGTACCCAGATCCTGCGCGACTACGAGCGCGCGCTCACCGGCGAGCTCGTCGAGGTCCACGAGCGGTGGTACGGCGCGCCGGGCGCGGAGCGATGCTACGACGCCACCTTCCTTCCACTCCGCGACCCCGCGGGACGCGTCGTGGGCGGCGCCATGCTGGCCCTCGACGTCACCGAGCGGGCGCGGGCGGAGCGCGCCCAGCGCGACGATCGTGCCTTCCTGCGGAGCCTCGTCGACACGTCGCCGGCGTCGATCGTCGCCTTCGACCGCGAGCTGCGGCAGACGGAATGGAACCCGCGCGCCGAGCGCAACACGGGCATCGGCCGCGAGCAGGCGCTGGGTCGCACGACCGAGGAGCTCTTTCCCGGCTTTCTCGGGTCCGATTGGCACAAGCTCGTGCTTCGCGTGCTGGAAGGGGAGGTGATGGGGGGACTCGACTTCGCCCTCGCCGACCCTGCCACGGGGGAAGCGCTCGTGCTCGACGTGACGATGGCTCCCCTCTACGACGCGACGCGCAGCGTCGTCGGCGCGCTCGTCATGTCCCTCGACGTCACCGAGCGCGTGCGCGCCCAGCAGGCGCTCGGCGAGAGCGAGGCGCGCTACCGCGAGCTGTTCGAGCACAGCGCGGCGATGCAGCTGGTCATCGACGCGACGTCGCTCGCGATCGTCGACGCCAATGCCGCGGCAGTGGCGTTCTACGGTCTCCCGCGGGACGTCCTCATCGGGACGCCGATGGGCCACATCTGCGCCGACGTGGCGCGATTCCGCGAGGGATTCGAGTCCCGCACTGGTACCCTCGCCGGCACGCAGCACACACACATCCTCGGCTCGGGGGAGGCTCGCGAGGTCGAGGTTTACGCGACGCTCGTGACGCGTCACGGCAAACGCGCGATCCACACCGTGGTTCACGACGTCACCGCGCGCGTCCGCGCCGAGGCCGAGCTCGCGGCCGCGCGTGCGCAAGCGGAGCGCGCGAGCATGGCCAAGACGTCGTTCCTCGCCGACATGTCCCACGAGCTGCGCACGCCGCTCGGGGCCGTGATCGGCTTCGCCCAGCTCCTTCGCGACGGCCGCGGCGGGCCGCTCACCGACCGCCAGCGCGAGTACCTCGACGACGTCCTCGTCGCCGCGCGGCACATCCGCGACGTCGTCGACGACGGCCTCGACCTGGCGCGCATCGAGGCGGGCGTCATCGACATCCACCCGCAGCCAGTGGACCTGGCGGCGATCGTCGAGCAGTCGCTGGCGACGGTCACGCCGATCGCCGCCGAGCGCGAGGTCACGCTCGTCCATCACGTCGAGCCCGACGTGCGCCGCGTCGTCGCCGACGCGGCGCGCCTCCGGCAGGTGCTCCTCAACTATCTCACCAACGCGATCAAGTTCAACCGGCCGGGGGGCACGGTGCGCGTGGACGTGACCAGCGACCGCCGCGGCGCGGTGAGGCTCGCGGTGCGTGATACCGGCCGCGGGATCGCGAGCGAGGACATCGACCGGCTCTTCGTCGGCTTCCAGCGGCTCGGCGTCCGCGACGTCGGCGGCAGCGGGCTGGGCCTCGCGGTCACGCGCCGTGTCGTCGAGGCGATGGGCGGCCGCGTCGAGGTCGAGAGCGCCCTCGGCGAGGGGAGCGTCTTCTACGCCGTCTTCCCCGGGGCCGACGTCTCGGCGCGTGGCGCCGAGGGTGCGGAGGGGGGGCGCAGCGAATAGCCCTGCCCGCGCACGGTGACGATCGCCGGCGCGCCCCCGTGCCGGTCGAGCTTCCTCCGCAGGCGCGCCACCGCCACCTCGACGACGTTCGAGCCGGGATCGAAGGTCAGGTCCCACACCTTCTCGAGCAGCTCGCTGCGCGTCACCACCGCTCCCGCGTTCACCATCAGGTGGTGGAGGAGCCGGTACTCCTGCGCGCGGAGCTCGAGCGGAGCCCCTCCGATGAGCGCTTCGCGCGTGGCGACGTTGAGGACGAGCGCTCCAGCGCCGAGCACCTCCCGCCGAACCGCGGTCCCGCGACGGAGCAGCGCGCGCACCCGCGCCCGGAAGACGTCGTTCTCGACGGGCTTGACGAGGTAGTCATCGGCGCCCGCGTCGAGGAGCGCGACGACGTCGGCGCTCCCGCTTCGACCGGTGAGCACGAGAATCGGCACCGCGCGGCCGGCGCGACGGAAGTCGCGGAGAACCGCGGCGCCGCCGCCATCAGGAAGGGTGAGGTCGAGCACGACCAGGTCGTACTCGTCGGCCAGCCCCGCCGCCCTCGCCTCGGTGGCGGAGTGGGCCTGGTGCACGAGGAAGCCCTGCTCCTCGAGGAGGAGCGACACGAGCCTCGCGGTCGCGCGATCGTCCTCGATGACGAGTGCCTGCATGCGGTCCGTCGTCGTGCGGCGGGAAGGAGTATGACCACATGGTAACCTGCCGGTCACCCTCCTGTCATGGTGCTCGTGCTAACGTGTCCCTGCGATCCTGACTCCCCCCGGCCGAAGCGATGCCCCTGACGGTGGAGGACCCGGTGGAGCGAGTGCTCGTCGTGGACGACTCGCCGGCGACGCTCAAGCTCTATCGTGTCGTCCTCGAGCTGGAGGGCTACGAGGTGACGGTCGCCTCGTCGGTGCGCGAGGCGCTGCGCCGCCTCCCGCAGTGCGACCCCCACCTCCTGCTCGTCGACCTGCGGCTTCCCGACGGCGATGGATTCTCGCTCGCCCGCTCACTGGGCGCCGACCCCGCCTGGCGCGCGCTGCCCGTGGTCGCGGTCTCGGCCCACAGCGACGGACGTGCCGAGTTGGACGCCCGCGCCGCCGGCTGCTCGCGCTTCCTGCGCAAGCCCGTCGAGCCGGCGGACCTGGTCAGCGCCGTTCGCTCCGCGATCGCGGGGATGCGACCGCCGCGGCCGACGCTGTACGGAAAGCGAGCGTGATCCGCTCCGGGCGAGGGCGCCGGGAGGTCGCGAAGTTCGGCCGCGCGGTCTGCGACGAGCCGCAGGCGTTCGCGTACTTCCGCACGCACGGCCGCGGTGCAGACTTCGAGGCGGCGTCGCCGTCGCTGGCGGCCAGGCTCGGGGCGGCGATCGTGCGGCTCGCGATCCGCGACCTCGGGGGGCAGTCGGGCGCGGTACACGTCGTCGGCGACGCCGTCGTGCGGCCCCTCGTCCGGGTCGGCGAGATCACCGGGCGTACCGGGGCGCCGCCGCTCGCATCCGCCGAGCCGCTGGCGCGAAGCCTCGACGCCGTCGTGATCCGCAGCGGCGACGCCGTCGCGATCGCGAACGTCGCCGAGGAGGGGGTGCGCAGCCCGATCCGCGGCGCGGCGAGCCTGCTCGGCGTCCCGATCCCGGCCATCCAGCAGGGAGCGACGGGCGTCCTCTGGATCGGCGACCGGCGGCCGCGCAACTGGACGACGACCGAGATCGACCGGCTGCGAGGACTGGCGTCGGAGCTGATCGGCATCCTTCCTCCCGACGCCGGGATCACCGAGGCCGCGCGCTACTGGAAGGCGGAAGTGATGTACCTGCTGACCGCCGATTCGCCGATCGGTCTGTACGCGGTGGACGAGCGAGACGGGAGCGTGCTCGTACACAATCGCTGCTTCCTCGAGATCTTCGGGCTCCAGGCCTTCGCGGCGCGCTTCGACGGGTGTGACATCTCGCATGGCGAGGTCCTGATCCGCGTCAGCGCCCAGGCCCGCCGCGGCCGGGCGCTGCGGCGCGTGCTGAGCCGCATCTCCGATCCGGCGATCCGCAGGACGCTCGAAGGCGAGGTGCGGCTCGTCGACGGACGCGTGCTGCACTGCTATAGCGCGCAGGTCCGCGACGAATCCGACGGCTACCTCGGCCGCTGCTACCTCATCGAGGACGTCACGATCCGGACGGCGTCGGAGCGGGCAGCGCTCGAGCAGGCGCTGCTCCTCGACGCCATCGTCGCCGCTTCGCCCCTCGCCATCTCGGTCACCGATCGTGAAGGACGGATCTCGCTCTGGAACCCCGCAGCAGAGCGGCTGTTCGGATGGTCGGTGGCCGAGGTGGTGGGCGGCACCAACCCGGCCATCGATCCCTCCGACGCCGACGACTGCCTCCGGGCGCGCGAGCGGACGCTCGGCGGGGCGAGGCTCATGGACAAGGAGCTCCACGTTCATTCGCGCAGCGGCGAGCCACTCGTCGTGAGCGTGTCGACCGCGCGCCTCGAGGGCACGGGGAAGGCCGGAGGGCGGCTGATGACGATCTTCGCCGACGTCACGGCGCAGCGCAGGCTCGAGGCACGGCTGCGGGAGGCGCAGAAGATGGAAGCGATCGGCCGCTTCGCCGGCGCGGTCGCGCATGACTTCAACGGCGTGCTCACGATCGTGCTCAGCACCGCGGAGCTCGCGCTCGAGGACGCGGCCGAGGGCTCCGAGCTCCGTCGCGATCTCGAGGCGATCCGCACCGCCGCGCGACACGGCGCCGACCTGACACGCCGGTTGCTCCACTTCAGCCGGCGCGCCCCGGTCGTTCGCGAGCCGGTCGACGTGGCCGTCGCGGTCGAGGAGACCTGGCCGATGATCGAGCGCCTGCTCCCCGACCGGATCGCGCTCGTTCGGCATGGCGAGACGTCGGGCCTGGCCGCTCGCGTCGATCGCACCGAGCTGCAGCAGGTCCTGCTCAACCTCGTCGCCAACGCCCGCGATGCGCTCACCGCGGGCGGGGAGATCGCGATCGGCACGGAGGTCGTCACGATTCCAGACGATGCGCGCCCGGAGGGCGTGCCGCCGGGAGACTACGTCAGGCTGCGCGTGCGTGACAACGGGGCCGGCATCCCGCCGGAGGCGCGCACGCACCTCTTCGAGCCGCTGTTCACCACCAAGGCGACCGAGAACGGTACGGGCCTCGGTCTCGCGACGGTGTACGGGATCGTGCTCCACTCGCAGGGGCACATCGCGGTCGAGAGCGAACCGGGCGACACCGTCTTCGACATCTACTGGCCCGCCGCCGGCGCCACCGCCGATCGATCGGTGCGAGCGTGAACGCAGCCGCTCCGCGTTAGGCCGGGGGACGTGAGGTCGAGCGTGCGGACCTCCGCGCCTCCGCGTTGAACGGGGCCGCCCTTCCCGCGACCAACGTCAGCAGGGCGTCAGCCAGTAGACGCATCGAACGGCAGGTAGGGGTTTCCCGCACGTGGTGCCCTCCTGCACCCGCACGAAAGTTCCTCCCACCCCCGACGGGGATTGCATCGGCTCCGAAGCAATTTGCGGGTGCGCCAACAAACCCACTTCGGAGCATCGCCATGCGTCCCCGCAACCTCGTCAGCTCTCTCGCCGCCGTCGCCGTGCTCGGTGGCTTTGCCGTCCTCACCGCCGCGCGTCGCAACGAGACCGTCGAGGTCACCGACTTCGGCAGGA
>DATAIN010000031.1:0-3570 GCA_036262635.1 Gemmatimonadaceae bacterium
ACTGGAAGACGCGCACGCGGCGGGGGTCGCCCCTGAAGAAGCGCTGGGCTGGACGCCGACTGCGTGCGTCGGAGCTCGGTGACGTCGCGGCCTCGACGAAGATCATGCTCAACGTCGTCGACGCACCGACGTGGCCTGGTCCGAACATGCGCGCGTTCGAGCTGGCGGCGTGCGGTGCCTTCTCGCTCACGACGCGGAGCCCGGCGCTGCTCGAGATCTTCACGGAGGGGGAGAGCGTCGCGTGCTTCGATACCGCCGATGAGGCGCGCGAGGTCGCCGACCGCTACCTGCGTGACGAAGCGGCGCGCCAGTCGATCGCGCGCGCGGGGCGCGAGATCGTGCTCGCTGGGCACACCTGGGCACACCGCGTCGACACCCTCGTCGAGTGGCTCGCGGAGGATCGCAGCCCTGCGCCGGGGATCGCGCGCGCCGCGCCGACCGCTCGATGAAGGTCCTCCGCATCATCGGCTCGCTCGATCGCGTTCACGGCGGTCCAAGCACCGCCGCGCGGGCGATGTCGCATGCGCTGGTACGGGCGGGCGCGCAGGTCGAGCAGATCACCACCATCGACGCCGGCTCCGTGGAGCACGACGATGGATCGCCGCAGCTCGAGGACGGGGTCGTCTACCGTTACTTCCGGCGGTCGACTCGAGGGACGTACCACCACTCGCGAGGCCTCGCCCGCTACGTGCGCGACGGCATCGCGAGCTTCGACGTCGCACACGTCGAGGGCCTCTTTCAGCACTCGACCGTGTCCGGGTGCCGGAGCGCGCGGCGCGCCGGCGTACCATACGTCCTCGGTCCGCTCGGCGCGCTCGGCCAATGGAGCATCCGGCACCGCGCGTGGAAGAAGTGGCCCCACTACTATCTCTTCGATCGCCGCTGTCTCGCGAATGCCGCGGCGCTGCACGCCAACTCGCCCGCGGAGGCGCGCGACCTGGAACGGCTCGGATTCGGCGATCGCACGCACCTGATCCCGCTGGGGGTCGACCTCCCCGTCATTGCGCCGCGAGCGCCGCGCGCTGACGCGACGCTGCGCATCCTGTTCCTCTCCCGGCTGCACCCGGTCAAGGGATTGCCCGTCCTGATGGAGGCCATTGCGGCACTGCGCGACGGCGGCGGGAACGTACGACTGACCGTCGCCGGGTCGGGTGAGCCCGCGTACGAGCGGACCCTTCGTGCGCTCGTGGACCGGCTTCGATTGCGCGAGGTCGTGCGGTTCACGGGGCACATCGAGGGAGCAGCGAAGGATGCGCTCTTCCGCGAATCGGATGTCTTCGCGCTGACGTCCTTTCAGGAGAGCTTCGGCCTCGCTGTGGCCGAGGCGCTCGCCTACCGCCTGCCGGTGCTCATCACTCCGGAAGTCGGAATCGCCGACGAAGTCAGGGCGGCGGACGCCGGATGGGTCGTCGATCCCGATCCACGCCGCGTCATGGAGGCGCTGAGCGCCCTCCACGACGACGAGCCGCGGCGGCTCGCCATGGGCGAGCGCGGCGCGCGCCTCGTTGCCGCGCGGTACTCGTGGGACAGCACCGCCCGAAGGCTGATCGAGCTCTACGAGGAAGTGGCTCGCGGCGCGACGATTCGCCGTCCGCTCCTGGCCTCGCCGGTGTCGGCGTGATGGGCCTGACGCGTCCCGGGATCGGCGCCATAAGCTTCGCGCAGAACGCCGGCGGCGTCGCCTACGTGGGCCGCCTCGTGCGGCAGGTCCTGATCGACGCCGGCGCCGACCCGCTGGCGATCGAGCTCGGTGTCGAGCGACGGGATGCCGCGGGGCCCCTGCGGCGCGCACGTTTCGCCGCACGCCTGACCGCGGCGGAGCTCCTGCGCCAGGTCGACTGGATGATCTTCAACCACGTCGGTGTCGCGCGGGCTCATCACGCCATCCCGCGGCCGCTGCGGGTCCCCTATGCGGTCTTCGTCCACGACATCGAGGCGTGGGACCCGCACCTGGACGCCCGGCGGCGCGACACGCTTGCCTCGGCACGCCTCGTCATCGCGAACTCGCATTACACGGCGGCGCGCGTCAACGCAGCACACGCGGGAACGGTGCGAGCCGTCGGCTGCCCGCTCGGTCTCTTCGACGACGAAGTGGCGTCAGGGGCTGTCGATGAGCGCCTGCTCGCCCGGTGCGGACCCCGCGCAGCACTCATCGTCGGGCGGGTGACGAGCGACGAGCGGTACAAGGGACACGACGAGTTGATCGATGCGCTGCCGGCAGTGCTTGCCGCCGTGCCCGACGCGCAGCTCGTCGTCGCCGGGTGGGGCGATGACGTCGCGCGCCTGCGCACCAAGGCCGAGGCGCTGGGTGTCGGGGACGCGGTGATCTTCGCGGGTTATGTCAGCGAGGCGACGCTCGCGGCGCTCCTTGCGCGCGTCGCCGTCTACGCGATGCCAAGCGCGCGCGAGGGCTTCGGCCTCGTGTATCTCGAGGCCATGCGGGCGGGCGTTCCGTGCATCGGCTCGACGCTCGACGCAGCCGGCGAGGTGATCGTCGACGGGGAGACCGGCTTCGTCGTCGATCGCGCAGACGGACGGAGTCTCTCCGGCGCGCTCATCGCGCTCCTCACCGATCCCGTACGCCGCGCGGCGATGGGAGTCGCGGGGCAGCGGCGCTTTCGCGCCCACTTCACGTACGCGCACTTTCGAGCGCGCCTCCTGCCGATCCTTGCGCGAGCGTTCCCGGGTCTGGCGCCTGCGCTGCCGGGCGGAGGCGACGCCATCGCCGCCGGCGAAGCCGTCACCGCGCTGCGGGCCTGACGCCAGCGCGCCGATGCCGACCGCATGCGTGATCGGAGCCGGGGCCGCGGGCCTTACGGTGGCGCACGCACTCGCGGCGCGAGGCTGGAAGGTCGTGATCGTCGAGGGTGGCTCGCGCACTCCCGCCCCGGAGCTCGAGGACACCTATCGCGTCACGGTTGCCGGTACGCCCCACCGGGGCGTACACGAAGGGCGATTCCGCGCGTGGGGAGGGAGCACCACCCGATGGGGCGGGCAGCTCTGGGCGTGGGAGCCCCACGAGCTCGCCGCTCGCCCGGAGATCGGCATCGATGGCTGGCCGATCGGGTACGACGAGGTTGCCCCCTGGTATCGCCGCGCCTTCGCCCTGCTCGGAATCCCCGACGCTCCGCTCTCGACCGCCGGGGCCCACGCGCGCGGCGTCGCTCCGGCGGGTCTCGACCCCTCGCTCGTGTCCATCAAGTATTCCGCGTGGTTGCCGTGGCGGCTTCGGAACCTCGGCGGCACGCTCGGGAAATCGCTGCGCGTGGCGCCTGACGTCACGAGTCACGAGAGCACCACCGCGATCGGCTTCGAGCTTCGTTCATCGGAGGGACGGGTTGCGGGGGTGCGCGTACGGCGCGCCGACGGCTCGAGCATGGTGCTGTCAGCCGATGTCGTCGTGATGGCGGCGGGAACGCTCGAGAACGTCCGGTTGCTGCTCGCATCGAACGCCGGCGGGCAGCCCATCGGCGACCACGCGGGGTGGCTCGGACGCTGCTTCATGGACCACCTGTCCGTTCGCGTCGCGCGCTTCCGGCCTCGTGACGCCGACGACTTCGGTCGCAGATT
>DATAIN010000032.1:0-2704 GCA_036262635.1 Gemmatimonadaceae bacterium
AGGCGGAGCCTACTTCCCGTTCAGCTTCGACGTGTACTTCCGCTCACCCGGGCCGACGTAGATCTGGCGCGGGCGGGCGATCTTCTGGTCCTTGTCGAGCAGCATCTCCTCCCACTGGGAGAGCCAGCCGGCGGTGCGGGCGATCGCGAAGAGCACGGTGAAGTACTCGGTCGGGAAGCCCATCGCGCGGTAGATCAGCCCCGTGTAGAAGTCGACGTTCGGGTAGAGCTTGCGCTTCACGAAGTACTCGTCGCTGAGCGCGATCTTCTCGAGCTCCATCGCGATCTCGAGGTCCTCGTCGGCACCGCACTCGGCGAGCACGGCGTCGGCGAGCTTCTTCACGATGCGGGCGCGCGGGTCGTAGTTCTTGTAGACCCGGTGGCCGAAGCCCATGAGCTTCCCCTTCCCCGCCTTCACGTCGTCGACGAAGGTCGCGACGTTGCCCTTGTTGCCGATGTTGTTGAGCATCACGAGCACCTGCTCGTTCGCTCCACCGTGCAGCGGGCCGAAGAGCGCGGCGATCCCCCCGGCGATCGCCGAGTAGGGGTCGACGTGCGTCGAGCCGATGGCGCGGACGGCGCTCGTGCTCGCGTTCTGCTCGTGGTCGGCGTGGAGGATGAAGAGGATGTCGAGGGCGCGCTTGAAGGTCTCGCTCGCCTTGTACTTCGGCTCGGTCATCCGGAAGCACATCGAGAGGAAGTTCTCGGTGTACGACAGCTCGTTGTCCGGATAGACGAAGGGCAGCCCGCGCATGTGGCGGAGTATGAACGCGGCGATCGTCGGGACCTTCGCGATGAGGCGGATGATCTCGATGTCACGCTGCTCCGGATCGGAGATCCGGTGCGCCTGCGGGTAGAACGACGAGAGCGCGCCGACGCTGCTGAGCAGCATCGACATCGGATGCGCGTCGTAGCGGAACCCCTCGAGGAATCGCTCGATGTTCTTGTGCACGTACGTGTGGTACGTGATGTCGTGCACGAACTTCTTGTACTCCTGCGGCGAGGGCAGCTCGCCGCGGCGCAGCAGCCAGGCGACCTCGAGGAAGGTCGCGCCTTCCGCGAGCTGCTCGATGGGATAGCCGCGATAGCGGAGGATCCCCTTGTCGCCGTCGATGAAGGTGATCGAGCTCTTGCAGCTCGCGGTGTTCATGAACGCCGGATCGTAGCTGAGGAGCCCGAACTCATCGGGACTCTGCTTGACCGGTCGCAGATCCATCGCCTTGATGAACGTGTCGCCTTCGACGCCCTCGGTCGCGACGGGCACGTTGTAGCTCTTGCCGGTGCGCGCGTCGCGTATCTCCAGCGAGCCCTGATCGTTGTTCGTGGACGTTGCCGTCGCCGCCGGGCTCGTCTCGGTAGTAGCCATGCCTTTCTCCGTGGCAGTTGCCGCGACGCCGCTCTCGACCGGCGCCGCTTTCCCTCGTCCTCATCGCCGAGAGACCGCGCGTCGCAACCTCCGTGCGCGGCTTCCTGAATCTATCAGATGGGTCGGGTCGCGGGTGAGGGGCGTTCTCCGACAGTTGCCCTCACGGGTGCCTGACAGCGAGCCTCCGTTTACTTTGCTCCGGTGCTCGATGCCCCCGACGCCGCCAGGCTCCCACTCGCCATCGCCGCCGCGGCCGTCGCCGGGATCGTGAACTCGATCGCCGGAGGCGGTACGCTGCTCACCTTCCCGGCGCTCCTCGCCCTCGGAGTCTCACCCGCGGTCGCCAACGCGACGAGCACGGTCGCGCTCCTGCCCGGCGCGCTGAGCTCGATGCTGGGCTACCGTCGCGAGCTGCGCGGCGTGGAGCGTTGGCGCACCGCGATCACGGTGCCGAGCATCATCGGCGGCGCGCTCGGGGCGTGGGCGTTCCTCGAGACGCGCCCGGCCGACTTCGCGCGACTGGTACCCTGGCTGGTGCTGGGCGCGACCGCGCTGTTCATGGCCAATGGCGCGGTGATGCGCCTCGTGCGGCGCGATGGGTCGGCCGCCACGCGCGAGGAGCCACGCGGACCGACCATCGCGATGCTCGCCGGACAGCTCGCGGTCGGGGTGTACGGCGGCTACTTCGGCGCGGGCGTGGGGATCCTGATGCTCGCCTCGCTCGGCTTCTCGGGATTCTCGAACATCCACCGGATGAACGGGCTGAAGAACTGGGGCGGGTTCTGCATGAACTTCATCGCCTCGCTGATCTTCGCGTTCACGGGGCGCGTGGACTGGCCGATCGCGCTCTCGATGGCGGCCGCCGCGGTGACGTTCGGCTACGTGGGATCGAGGCTCGCGCAGCGCGTGGGCGCGACTCCCGTACGGCGCGCGATCGTCGTCGTCGGGCTGGTGAGCGGGGTGTGGATGCTCGCTCGGTGAAGGAGCAGCTCAGCTCCTGTCGTTCAGGAACGGGTATCTAGTCCGGACTTCGGCGACGCGAGATGGATCGATCTCGACGATCGGCGGATCGCCGATGGTGGTGAGGCGCTCGCCCCAGGGATCGTAGGCCACCGAGCCGCCGTCGTAGTCGAGGCCACCGGCGCGGCCGACGCGGTTCACCGCAATCATGTACGCCAGGTTCTCGATGGCGCGGGCGCGGGTGAGGACGTCCCAGTGCGCGCGCCGGCTGGCCGGCCAGTTGGCGACGAGGACGAAGGCGTCCGTCTCGCGCGCCACCGAGCGAAAGAGCTCGGGGAAGCGCAGGTCGTAGCAGACGAAGGGCGCAATGCGCACCCCC
>DATAIN010000033.1:0-2302 GCA_036262635.1 Gemmatimonadaceae bacterium
GCGCGAACATCGAAGGCGAGCGAAGCGGGCTTCGACGCACGGCAGCTCGGGATGCAGAGCTGGCCCGGAGAGCGCCCGCGCGCACCGCTGGTCTTCTACGGGTCGGTCGAGACGCACGGCTGGGCGCGCAAGGCCGCGGAGCTGCTCGGCCTCGGCGATCGCGCCTTCCGCCGCGTGCCGGTGGACGCGAGCTACCGGATCGATCTCGCGGCGCTCGAGCGCATGCTCGCCGACGATCGCGCGGCCGGCCTGCTGCCGTTCTGCGTCATCGGCACCGCGGGGACGGTGAACACCGGCGCCTCCGACGACCTCACGGCGCTCGCCGCGCTCTGCCGCCGCGAGAAGCTCTGGCTCCACGTCGACGGAGCCTTCGGCGCGCTCGCGTATCTCTCGGACGCACTGCGTCCGCAGGTCGCCGGGCTCGAGCACGCCGACTCACTCGGCTTCGATCTCCACAAGTGGGGCTACCTCCCCTTCGAGTGCGCGTGCGTGCTCGTGCGCGACCCGGCGCTGCATCGCGGCGCCTTCGCGACGACCGCGAGCTACCTCGCGGAAACGACGCGCGGCGTTATCGCCGGCGGTCTCCCCTTCGCCGATCGCGGCATCGAGCTCACGCGCGGCTTCAAGGCGCTGAAGGTCTGGATGTCGATGAAGGCCGACGGGGTCGACAAGCTCGCGCGCCTCATCGAGCAGAACGTCGCGCAGGCGCGCCATCTCGTCTCGCGGGTGGAATCGCATCCCGATCTCGAGCTGCTCGCCCCGGCACCGCTCAACATCGTGTGCTTCCGGTACGCGCCGCCGGGCGTCGTCCGGGAACGATTGAACGCCCTCAACGAGGAGATCCTCGTGCGGATTCAGGAGCAGGGCGTCGCCGTTCCTTCGGGGACGATACTTCGTGGCGACTTCGCGATCCGCGTCGCGATCACGAATCATCGCACGCGCCGCGACGACCTCGACTCGCTCGTCGAGGGTGTGCTGCGGATCGGCCGGGAGCTGTCCGAGCCGTGAGCAGCCGCCGCGGGCTCCCATGTCGACGCCCGCGCGCCCCGCGCGCTGTCTCCGCGCGCGGAACTCGCCCCTCTGCTCCCTGAGCCGGATCAACCTCTCGGCGTCGAGATCGGTGTACGCCTGACACGTTTGTGCCGGGCGAAAAAAAAGGGGCCGGGTTGTGATCCCGGCCCCTCTCCGCGTCGGCGGCCTCAGACGTCCAGGTTCGACGCGAACTTCGCGTTCTGCTCGATGAAGACACGGCGCGGCTCGACGTCGTCCCCCATCAGCGTCTGGAAGATCTGGTCGGCGAGCACCGCGTCCTCCATGCTGACCTTGAGCAGGGTGCGATGCTCGGGGTCCATCGTCGTCCGCCAGAGCTGGTCGGGGTTCATCTCGCCGAGCCCCTTGTAGCGCTGGATGTTGATCCCCTTGCCGTCGCCGTTCCCGTTGCCACCGCCAAGGCGCTTCGCGATCTCGTCGCGCTCCGTCATGTCGTAGGCGTAGTACTCCTCCTTCCCCTTCGCCACGCGGAAGAGCGGCGGCTGCGCGATGTAGATGAAGCCCGCGTCGATCAGCTCGGGCATCTGGCGGAAGAAGAACGTCAGCAGGAGCGTGCGGATGTGCGCCCCGTCGACGTCGGCGTCCGTCATGATGATGATCTTGTGATACCGCGTTCCGTCGAGCTTGAACTCCTCCTTGATCCCCGAACCGATCGCCGTGATGATCGTCCGGATCTCCTCGTTCGAGAGAACCTTGTCGATGCGTGCCTTCTCGACGTTGATGATCTTGCCGCGCAGGGGCAGGATCGCCTGGAAGGCGCGATCGCGGCCCTGCTTCGCCGAACCGCCCGCCGAGTCGCCCTCGACGAGGTAGATCTCGCACATCGTCGGATCGGAGAGCGAGCAGTCGGCGAGCTTCCCCGGCAGGTTGCCGACGTCGAGCGCCGACTTCTTGCGGGTGAGGTCGCGCGCCTTGCGCGCCGCCTCGCGCGCCCGCGCCGCGCTCATCGCCTTGTCGATGATCGAGTTCGCGACGCGTGGATGCTCCTCGAGGTAGGTCGCGAGCAGGTCGTTGACGACCGACTTCACGGCGCTCTCCGCCTCGGAGTTGCCGAGCTTCGTCTTGGTCTGCCCCTCGAACTGCGGCTCGCGGACCTTCACCGAAAGCACCGCGGTGAGCCCCTCGCGGACGTCGTCGCCGGACAGGACCGTCTCCTTGTCCTTCTTGGACAGCGACGACTTCTGGATGTACTGGTTGATCACGCGGGTGAGCGCGCTCTTGAAGCCCGTGAGGTGCGTGCCGCCTTCGTGCG
>DATAIN010000034.1:0-7900 GCA_036262635.1 Gemmatimonadaceae bacterium
TTGGCGACGAAGAGCCTGTTGCCGCTCGTGTCGAGCGCCATGCCCCAGGGGAAGGCGCCGACGGAGATCTTGGTCGGACGGAAGCCCGGCACGGTGCGCGTCGCCGAGGAATCCTCCCAGACGAACACACCGCCCTGCGCCACGTCGCTGATGAAGACGCGCTTCCGGGTCGAGTTGGTGTCGATGGCGATGTCCGCGCCGACGCTGCCGGCGGGGAGCGGATACGTCACGCCGTAGACGAGGAGCGAGGTGTCACGCTTCGCGAGGCGCGCGTCGGACTGCGGCGTCGTGAAGCCCGTGGCGAGCGTGTAGCCGCGGTTGCCCAGCGAGTCCTCGGCCCAGCCGATGACGTATGCCTGACGGCCGCGGTACTGGAGGTCGTAGGTGACCTTGAAGCTCGCCGTGTCGTTCGTGCGGCGGCTGCCCACCGCGCGCGCCACGCTGCCGGTCCCGATCACGATGCTGTCGGGGAGGAGCCGCATCTCGTAGCCGATCGCGCGGATCTGGCTCGCATCGTGTGCGTCGACCTTCAGCGTCGCACCGACCTCGAAGCGCTTGGGCACCGTCTGGTATACCAGGGGCGGCGTCACGTCGCGCGGCTCGGAGATGATCGGGATGACGACGGTATTGCCGGAGCCCGTGTTGCCGCCAGCGTCCACCGCGCGCGGTACGATCGTGATCGAGCCGCCGATCGGTGCGTTGGCCGGGAGGATGAAGGTCGTCTGCGAGACGAGGTACTGTTGCCCGGTGACGAAGTTGTCCACCGAGTTCACCACCACGCCGTTGCTCATCGTCGCGGTATAGCCGTAGCGGGCGATGGCCGGCGTCGAGTCCATCACCGTCATCGAGACGGTGACTTCCTTGTTCGGCCACGCCGCGCTGTCCGCGCTGACGATCACCTTCGGACCCGAGACGAGGATCTGGGTGAGCACGGCCGTGTCGGCGTTGCCCGAGTTGTCGTAGGCGATGGCGCGGAAGTACACCGCCGTGTCGGCGGCCGTCGTCGGCACCTTGTTGTAGCGGAGGCGCCGCGTCAGCGTGTCCGCGGTCTTCAGTGAGAGGTAGTTGTAGAGCACCGAGTCGTAGAAGACGACGGTGTCCGTCGAGCCGAGTCGCGGGTCGCCGCGGACCGAGAAGCCCTTCAGGGTGAAGCTCTTCAGGGCCACGTTGTCGCTGAGCGCCGCGCGGATGTCGATGCTGTCGCCGATGAGGAGCGCGCCGCGCTGCGCCGGGCTGAGGAACTGGATGGCCGGCGGAATCGCGTCCGCGATGTTGAAGCGCACCGTGTCGGTGTAGGCGGTGATGCCGGTGGCATCCGTCGCCCGCGCGCGGATGAGATACGCGCCAGGTGCGAGGGTGTCGAGATTGGCGATCATCGCCGCGGTGACGCGCGTCGCGCGGTTGTCCACCGGCTTGGTGGACGAGTAGCGCACGGTGAGCACGCCGCCGACGACCGAGAGGACGTCGTAGCCGACCGACGTCATTCCCGAGGAGTCGGCGGCCGTGAGGCGCACCGAGTCCGTCGGCGAGAGCGACTTCATCGTCTGGCCACGCGTCGGCGAGACGAGCGTCACCGCGGGCGGGACCGAGTCGAAGAGGATGAACTTGATGCTGTCGGCGGTGGACTGGCCGTTGCCGTCCGTCACCGAGCCGTAGACCTTGATCGTGTCACCCGACCGCGCGCCGTTGAGCGGCACCGGGAAGCTGACGTTGAAGGTCGGCGTCGCCGAGGTGAAGGTCTTGTCGGTGCCGTCCACGATGACCGTCGACCGGGGCATCGTGCTCCCCGTGTCGCGCATCGCGAAGACCTTCATCTTCAGCAGGGAGAGGTCGTCACTCCCCGTCGCATCGACCACGACCGGCGACCCGAAGAACAGGCGATCGCGCACGGTGTCGAGACCGGCGATGCTCATCTTCAGCCGCGGCGGCGCCGAGGGGAGACCCTTGGTGTCGGTCCCCGCGGTGTTGTCGCAGGCACTCAGCAGCGCCGCGAATCCGAGCGCCCCGACGGCGAGGCGCAAAGCGCGATACGTCATAGAATCACTCCGGGTGAGTGCCGGGTTCACCGCGCGCCCGCGGGCTGGCCCAGCTTGTCCCCGTCATCGACGATGTGGGGGGTCACGAGGATCAGGAGGTCACGCTTGTCTTCCTGCGTCGTGGTGTGACCGAACAGCTTCCCGATCAGGGGAAGATCGACGAGGAGCGGGATGCCGGCCTTCGAGACCGACACCTGCGTCACCGTGAGGCCGCCGATCACCGCGGTCTCCCCGTCGTTGACGAGGAGCTGGTTCTCGGCGAGCTGCTTGGCGAAGGTGTAGCCGAGGTCCGACGCCGCCAGCGCGATGCTCGAGCGCTCGCTGTGCAGCGTCATCAGGATCTGGCGGTTCGACGTGATGTGGGGCACGACCTCGAGGATGATGCCGCTCTCCTTGAAGGAGACCGTCGCGCGCGCCGCGCCGCCCGACGCCGAGTTGGCGTCGATGACGCGGATCGGCGTCTCTTCCCCGACCACGATGCGGGCCCGCTTGTTGTCGAGCGTCACGATGCTCGGCTCGGCCTGGATGTCGGCGAGCCGCACTTCCTGGAGCGCGTCGATGAAGGAGCTGAGCGAGAACTTGCCGAGCGTCGTCGAGAAGAGCAGCGACAGCGCCGGGCTGGCGACGCGCTGGTTCGCGTTGGCGACCGCGGCCAGCGAGTTGCCGCCGACGCGGAAGACGTTAGGCGTGGTCTGCGGATCGAAGTAGTCCGTCGGCTGCGTCGCGTCGGGGATCCCGTCGCCGTTCGAGTCCACCGGACCGAAGGCGCTCGGACGCTGCACCAGCGTGTTGAAGAACGCGCCGTTGCTGCCGAAGTCGTACGAGATGCCGATGTCCTGGATGTCGGTGCGATCGACGAAGATGATCTTCGCCTTGATCGCCACCTGCGGCGTGCGGACGTCGAGGTCGCGCACGTAGCCCACCAGGTCGTTGATTCGCGACGGCACCTCGGTGACGAGGAGCGTGTTGGTCGCCGTGTCGGCGCGGATCGAGCCGCGCGCCGGGCAGGCGTTCATCTGCACCGCTGCGGCACCCGGCGCCTGCGGCGGGCAGTCGCGCGAGAGCAGGCTCTCGATCGTTCCGACCAGCGACGAGGCGCGGGCGTAGTTGACCGGGATCAGCTGCGTGACGAGCGGCTCCGTCGCCTGCTTCGCGAGGATGTTGCCGTAGCTGTCGACCGTGATGATGCCGTTGCTGTCCTCACCGGCCGCGAGGTTCTGCGACTGGAGGATGGCGTTCATCGCGACGTCCCAGGGCTGATCGCGCACCTCGGCGGTGATCTTCCCTTCGACGCCCTTGCCGACGACGATCGTGCGGCCGGAGAAGGCCGCGAACGCGGCGAGGACGTCGCGGATGTCGGCGTCCTGGTAGGTGACGGTGATGCGCGGCTGCGTCGAGTTCGCGGGCGCGGCCATCGGCCGCGTCGCGCGGCGCGCGGCGGGCGCATCGGCCTCGACGCGGGCGGAGGTGACGGTCGCCGGCGTGGCGCCGTGCCACGCGTTGAAGCGCGAGCCCGGCGAGCTGATGGAGACGCGGATGTCCGAGCTGCCGCGATCGATCGAGTAGGCGCGCGTCGTATCGAGGTCGATCACGACGCGGACGACGTCCTTCTTGTACTGCGCGAAGCGCACGTTGCGGATGCCGCCGCGCGCGACGCGATCGTAGAGCTGGGGGCTCATGCCGAGCGTCGCGCCGCTGAGGTCGAGCACGATGCGATACGGCGCCTCGAGGGTGAAGTCCTCGACGTCGACCGAACCGGCGATCCCGATGACCACCTGGGCCTTGCCCGTGGCCGGGACGATGCTCACCGACGTCACCGCGGTCGCCCGCGGCTCGGGATCCATTCCGCGCGCTGGCGAGGAGATCAGGACGGCCGCAAGGGCGGCCAGCGACACGACACGCGTCATGGTTTCCTCTGAGTGGAATCGCCGAGCGCCAGGACTTCCTGACGCGAGTAGCCGAATTCGTCGATCGTGAAGGTCACCGACTTCGGATGGATCTGCGCGACGTGCATCCGTCCGAGGGTCTGGCCGACTTTCACGCGGTACTGGTCGTTGGAGCTGACGTCGCGCATCACCGCGACGGACTTGCGTCCCGTCGGGTCGTAGGCGACGGCGACAAGCTTGAGGTCGTTATACGCAGGACGCAGATCCCCGCTCGCGAGCAACGACATGAACGGGTCGCGGCGACCGTCGCCGGTGTAGGTGAAGACCTCGCGGCTGAAGGCGACTTCCGGCGCCGCCGGGGCGGCGGCCTTCTTCGTTGTGTCCTTCGTCACAACCTTCTTCGAGGTGTCCTTCACCGTCGCGGGGGCCGGCTGCACGGGCGCCGGCGCGGGCTGCGTCGACTTCGCACCGGGCGTGGCCGGCTTCGCGTTCGCGCTGCCGGCCGCCGGCGTGTTCGCCGGGGTCGCGGGCGTCGCGGCGGGCTTCCCCGCCGAAGTGTTCGCGCCGGCGCCTGTCGTCGCCGGGGCGGGCGTCTTCTTCGGGACGCTCTGCCCCGTCTGCTCCGCGATGTTGGCGTTGGTGGCGTTCGCCGCGCGCTGCGCCGCGGCCTTCGCCGCGCCGAGCGCGGGAATGCCCTGCGCGCCGGCGGGCGCGGCGCCGAGCAGCACGGCGAGCGCCAGGGTCGTCATCGACCGGTTCATCAGTTGGCTCCCGCGGTCGCAGCCGCTCCGGCCGCCGCGTTAGGCGGCCCGGCCACCTTCGCGACGTACGTCTGGATGTCGAAGTTCACCATGATGATCGCGTCGTCCTTCCGACGCTTCAGCTTCGCCGCCGCGGCCGCGTTTCCGGGAAGCGTGAGCTTCACGTTCGCGGGGGTGATGATGCGGGTGAGCGAGCCGACATTGGTGAGGAACTCGGCGACCGAGTGATAGTCACCGAGGATCTTGAGCGAGTAGCGGTACGTGTCGAACTGGTCGCCGGGGGTGACCGGCTGCGGCTGGATCTCGCCGACGTCGAGGCCGACGCGGCGCGCCGCGGTGGACACCTGCTCGAGCAGCGTCGGCACCTCGTTCCCGGTGGGGACGAGCTGGCGCATCACCTGGAGGCTCTGCTCCGAGCGCGCCGCCTGCTGCAGCAGGGTCTTCTCGTTGTTCTTCGCCGTCTCCGCCTGCGCCTTGCGGTTCCACACGTCGAGCGAGTCCACGTGATCCTGGATCACCTGGAGCTGCTCGTTCACCGGCTTCCACCGGAACTCGTAGAACGCGTAGGTCGCGCCGAGCGAGAGCATGATCAGCATCAGGAGGACCTGATTGCGCTGGCTGCTAGGAAGGAGTCCCATGTCGCCTTACCTCACCGAGAGCGCGATCGGCACGCGCTTCACGAGCGCGCTGTCCGGTTGCTGGTACGTGCCCGTCAGCTGGAACTCGGTGACCTCGCGCCCTTCCACCGGGATCACCGTCGTCTTGACGAGGGTGATGTCCTGGAGGAATGGCGACGCCTCGA
The DNA here is from genome assembly GCA_036262635.1 of Gemmatimonadaceae bacterium. GTDB lineage: Bacteria > Gemmatimonadota > Gemmatimonadetes > Gemmatimonadales > Gemmatimonadaceae > JABFXC01. Next base: position 5,486 of record DATAIN010000034.1, read on the forward strand.
GCGCCTTCATGAAGCGGGTGAGCGCCTGGATGTCCACCGTGTTGCCGACGATCTGGAGCTGCACCGGCGTGGCGGCGGCGGCGCTGTCGGCGTTCTCGCCCTTCTTGGCCGGCTTCGGGGGCGCGGCGCTAGCCTGGGGAACGGCGGTCATGTTCGTCTGCTGGAGCGACGTGAGCCAGGTGTAGGGCGGAAGCGCGCGGCTCACCTCGTCCATCACGTGCGGCCAGACGAAGCGGTTGTTGTCGATGACCTTGATGATGTTGAGCTGGCGCACGACGGAGTCGCGCTTCGCCTGCGCCTTGCGGATGCTCTTCACGATCACCGCGTACTGCGTGGAGTCCTTGACCGCGCGGCGCTCCTTGTCCTCGAGGCTCGACTGGCGGGTGATCTGGCGGGTATAGAGTCCGCCGATGATCACGGCCGCGGCGACGCCGCTGCCGACCGCGCCGAGGAGGAATGGATCGGTCACCTTCGCCGCGAAGTTCTTGAGCGCGGCGCCGATGTCGATGGAGGAGCCACCACCCCCCTTGCTCTTGCCCTTTTTCCCCGACCCGGGGAGCAGATTGATCTCGATCATGCCAGTCGCCGGTGAGGTCAGGCCGCGCTGCGAAGCGCGAGCCCGATGGGGAGCATCATGAGGGGGGCGATCTCGTCGGTGACGAGCGATCCGAACGCGCCGTCACGGACCTTCAGGTTCGCGAGCGGGTTCGCCTGATCGACGCGGATGCGCAGACGGTTGGCGAGCGCCTCGGTGAGCCCGGGGATTCGCGCGCCGCCGCCACAGGTGTAGACGGAGCGGAGCTGGCCGCCGGTGCGCGCCGACGACGCGAGGAACGCCGCCGCGCGCTCGACGCCGACCGCGATCTCCTCGCCGCGGCTCTCGATCACCGCGTCGAGGTGCGGCGAGCGGTCGTAGCCCTGCAGCAGCTGGTCCGCCTCGTCCGCGCTGAGCCCGCGCTCACGCTGCAGGTCCTCGCGGAAGCGGCGCGTTCCCACGGTCAGGTCGCGCGTGAGGATCGGCACGCCCTCGTCGAGGATGTTGATGTTGGTGACCTCGTGGCCGATGTTCACCAGCCCGACGATCCCCGACATCGCGTCGGGATGATTGAGCTCGAAGGCGTTGTGGAGCGCGAAGGCGTCGACGTCGACGAGGCTCGGGTTCAGCCCGGCGTCGGTGAGCATGCGGAGCTTGTTCTCGATCAGCTCGCGCTTCGCCGCGACGAGAAGCACCTGCATCTCGTCGCCGCCCGAGTCCGGATCGAGGATCTGGAAGTCCAGCTCCACCGACTCCATGTCGAAGGGCACGTGCTGCTCGGCTTCCCACCGCATCAGCTCGCGCGCCTGCTGCTCCTTCACGCGCTCGATCTGGATCTTCTTGATGATCACGTCGCGACCGCCCACGGCGGTGACGACCCCCTTGGCCTTCACGCCGGCAGCCGACAGCGCGCCGCGCACGGCATCGGAGACGATCCCCGGGTCCATGACTTCGCCCTCGACGATCGCGTCGGCGAGCAGCGGAGTGATCGCCACCTTCACGAGCTCCGGCTGCTTCCTGCCGTGGTCGATGACCGCGACCTTGATGAGGCCGGAGCCGATGTCGAGACCGACCGTCGTCTTGCTGCGACCGAAGAGGCCCATGGGTGTGGCGGGAGAAGATGGCGGCGCGAGGACCGGCGTTGGTCCTCGCGACGGATGAGATGTCGAGCGCCGGGACAACGTGACCGTGCTAGCGGTCGTTTCTACCGAAACACACGAACTGGGGGCGAGAAGGTAACAGGCACGGCCGTTTATCCCGGTTACCGAAACGGTGCGCCTCGAACGAGAACGGCGCGCCCGAGACATCGGGCGCGCCGTCCTCCCACGCGAGCGTGATGCGCTCGCGCCCCTGCTACCACATCTCCGCCCAGGCGCGCTTCTTCGCGGGAACGAGTCGCGCCGAGCCGCGCAGCGCGCTCTCGATCGCGCACTTGGAGTACTGGAAGGTCACGTTTCCGGTGATGTCGTTCGTCGTGGCGCTGATGCTCGCGTTACGCGCCATCGCGGCGCCGACGATGTTCGCGCTCCCGTTCGCCTTCGTGAACTGGTCGCGGACGATGATCAGCCCCCACCAGTCGAAGCTGCCGTTCACGTAGAGACTCCCGTCGACCAGCAGCACTCCCTGGCCGCGCCCCTGGTTCAGGTGCACGTCGGTGGAGACGTAGATGATCGGCATGTACGTCTGGCACGCCTTGACCGAGGTCAGGTCGCGCAGCGGCTCGCCCCAGTTGGTGGAGACCGAGGTGTTGCAGGTGCCGTCCGCCTTCGTGACGGGGAGAACCGTCCCCGGGTCGCCCGCCAGCTTGATGTCCGCGTTCTGGACGAGGGTGTTCCAGCTCTCGTCGCCGTACTTCACGTAGGTGCCGTCGTTGCCCGCGT
>DATAIN010000035.1:0-2228 GCA_036262635.1 Gemmatimonadaceae bacterium
TCTGGAAGACGAAGGCGTTCCAGTTGCGGAGATGCTTCCCCGCGGTGTAGCTCTGCCGGCCGAGGAGCGTCGAGATGGCGCGGTAGCCGGTGCGGCTCTGGAAGCCGAGATCGTTCAGCTCGAGCCCGGGGCTGCTCGCCTTCGCGGCGATCGACCCGAAGACCTTGCCGTTCTTCTGCAGCGCGACCTCGCTGATGTAACCCGCCATCGAGGTGCGCGTGGGATCGTAGGTGAGGTACGGGGCGTCGGGGCGCTGGAAGTAGTGGTTGCTGGTGCGCTGGGTGATCGCGATCGCCTGCTCGCTTCCGCGCACGAGGCTCCCCGCCGCGAAGCCGCTGAGGATCCAGCTCCGCTTCATCATGTCGTGCTCGAAGTCGACGCCGCCGAAGGTCGCGCTGCGGCGGAGGAGCGGGCGGAAGACGGAGTCCCCCACCGCGCGCGTTGTGTTCTCGATCATCGCGCCGACGGTCGAGGCGCCGCCGCGGAAGTCGCGTCGCACGCGGCCGGCGAAGTAGTTGCTCAGCGGCTCGACGGGCGCGTCGAGCCGCGTGCTGTCGACGAGCATGACGCGCGCCTTCTGCTCCGTGGTCAGCGCGTCGAGGATGCCGACCGTCCACGGCCCGTGCTTGCCGGTGATCTTCGCCGCGCCGGCGATGGTCGTCTGGTTCGGGACGTCGGCGAACATCGTGCCGTTAGGCGGGCCGAGCTGCGGCCGGCGGCCGATGCGGCGCGAGTAGAGATAGGTGTGGCCGCCGTAGTCGTTCTGCCTGACGACCTGGCCGAAGGCGAAGACGTCGCTCCCCTCGAGGAAGAAGGGGCGCTTCTCCGGAAACGACACCTCGAACGCGGAGAGGTTCACCACCGCGGGATCGACCTCGACCTGCCCGAAGTCGGGATTGATCGTCGCGCTCAGCGTCAGCCCGCCGGGCAGTCCGTACTTGATGTCGCCGCCGACCTTCGGCTTGGTCTCGGTCGCCTGGAAGAAAGGATCGCCCGGCACTTCCGGCTCACGGGTGAACGTCGAGCTGACGTACGGCACGACCTCGAGCCGCTCGGGGAGCGGGATCCCGCGGAGTCCGACGAGATCGCCGAAGCGCGAGACGAAGCCGCCGGCCTCGGGGGTCCACGGCGCCCAGGTGTCGCGCTCGTTGCGGCGGGCGATGTCGCGCTGAACCTGGAATCCCCAGACGCGCCCGTTCGCCGAGTCGCCGCCGAAGCGGAGCTGCGAGAGCGGGATGCGATACTCCGCGATCCAGCCCTGCGCATCGATGCTCGTCGCCACCTCCCAGACGGCGTCCCAGTTCAGGTCCTCGTTCCCGTCGTTGTAGGTGTAGACGTCCTTCTGCACCGCGCGCGGCGTCGTCGAGAAGCGGAAGGCGGTGCGCCGGTCGTGATACGAGTCGACGATGAGGTGCACCCAGTCGGAGTAGATCCCCGTCGCCGCGGTCGCGTCGCGCCGGGCGAGCCCCGCCGCGATGGAGTCGGGATGCGAGTCGAACATCCTGATCCCGACGTAGAGCGCCTGGTCGTCGTAGAGGACGCGGACCTCGGTCCCATCGGGCGCCGGCTTCCCCGGCGCGGGATAGGCCTGCACGAACTCCCCACTCGGTTGGGCCGAGCTCCAGGACGGCTCATCGAGCTTCCCGTCGATGGTGATCGCCCCGGTGCGGCGGGTGGCCTCCATCGTTCTGGGAGGGGCGGAGACAGCGGAGGCCGCGAGCTGCCGCTGGGCGTAGCCCGCGTTGGCGAGGAGGGAGCTGCCGAAGAGGAAGCCGAGGATGAGGCGCATGCAGGGGAATGCGGCCGGAGGTGAGGAAAACGTCAGGACGCGGATTGGACACGGACGAGGGAGAAAGGGTTTGACGGAATGCTGAAAAATCTTCACGGACGTGGGAGGGCGCTTCGCGGCAGATGCGGGGACGTGGGAAGCCATCGCTCGCTGCGCTCGCTCGGCGACGGGGGACGGGGGTCGGGGGATCCCTGCTCCTTTGTCCCTGCTCCTTTATCCGAGGTCGCAGCATCCCCGCCTCTTCCACGTCTCACGTCCCCGCCTCGGAGCCTCCCCCGTACCCCGTCCCCCGTTGTCGAGCGCAGCGATGACTTCCCCCGTCCCACGTGAGCCGCGAAGCGCCCTCCCATGTCGATGTGGGACGTGGGACGTGGGACGTGGAACGTGGGACGCCGCTCGCGCGAACCCAGTCCCGACGGTACCGTTCCCTCTCATGTGC